>JAFDZJ010000360.1 GCA_018266965.1 Bacteroidota bacterium | reverse complement strand
TGTCATTTCCCAGGCAATTGCTCCACCAATAGATCCACCAATGATTGCAAAAAGTTGTTGTATTTTTAGTTTTTTCAAACCCAATAGAAAAAGAGCTGCAATATCATTGATACAAAATTGTTCGGAATTGTTGAAAATTTTTCCGTCGTAGCCATTTCCAGGTATGTTGAAACAGAGGACTGTAAAGTGATTGGTGTCAATAGTTTTTTCTGGTCCTAGGAGTGTTTTCCACCAACCATTGGTTCCACCAACATTGGAATTTCCTGTTAATGCGTGGTTGATAAGTATAATAGGAGCAGAATGCAAAGGTCTGCCTACCAATTCGTAACTAAGATTGGTGGTAATAATTTGCCCAGATTGGCAAGTGTAATCGTTGATGAGTAATTCTTGTAGCATTTTATATAATTTAAAAAAAATGAAAATGCTACTTTAGAAAAGTAAGAAAAAATTAAGAGTTGTTATCTTCTCCGATTTTATCGGATAGAATTTAGCACCTTTTTGCTTTCGCAAGAGGTTGCCAAGGTTTCATCGGGTCTATTCCCTCCACCTTTCTGGATAACATTTTCAGTATGTAAAAGATCAATTCTTGAGTGCAAATGTATAAAACATTTTTAATAAAACCATTTTTTTTATTAAAAAAATCATACGCAATGACGCAATAATCTTATTTTTAATGGTTTAATGTTTTTATGACGCAAAGTTATCACGATGTTAAAATTAAAAATCTTCGATTTTCTTTTGAGTCTTAGTGTATATTATTTACTTTCAATAATTTAATTTATAATTACACAATAGGTATTTTGTATTTATTTTAAATGCAACCAGAAAAAATAATTTAATAAACTGTATTTTTGCAATCAAAATGGAAAAATGGCATTAAAGGCAGTACTTTTTGATATGGATGGGGTAATAGTGGATACCGAACCTTTGCACAGTAAGGCTTATTTCAAGACTTTTGATGATTTGGGAATTGAGGTGTCAGAAGAATTTTACGCCTCTTTTACAGGTAATTCTACCAAAAAAGTTTGTGAAAAACTGATTGAAAGATTCGACCTAAAAGAAAGTCACGAAGAAATTACCGCCATCAAAAGAAGGTATTTCAAATATTTATTCGACCACGATGAGGAATTTGATTTGTTACCAGGAGTATTGGATCTGATTAAACATTATCATGAAAATGGGGTAAAATTGGTATTGGCAAGTTCTGCAAGTAATAATACCATCAATTGGGTGTTTGAAAGATTTAATCTAAATCCTTATTTTGTAGGAAAAATCTCTGGTGCCGATTTGAAAGAGTCCAAGCCAAATCCCGAAATTTTTTTGAAAGCTGCCGAAATTGCAGGGGAAATTCCAAATAACTGTATGGTGATAGAAGACTCTACCAATGGGATTTTGGCTGCGAATAGAGCGGGAATATTTTGTGCTGGTTATCAATCTCAAGATTCGCAACAGGATTTTTCTTTGGCAAATATAGTAGTGGGAAAATTCAAAGACCTAGAAATAGATAAGATTAAAGTTCATTTTTAAAATAAAAATTATTTTCTTTGACTGTCGTATAGATAGTGGATAAGTCCATCTGCAACGGATATTTTTGGTACATATATTTTGGAAATTCCTGCCCATTGTAGTACTTGTGTATAAATTTTCAGAGCTGGTACTAGGACATCTGCTCTGTCCTCTCTTATATTGAGTTTTTGCATTCTTTCTTGTACAGTCCAGCTGTTCAATTCTTTGTGCATTTTTTTCAAGAATGTAAGGCTTATAGGTTTTCCTTCTTTGGTTTTGCTGAGTGAAAATACTTTGTTGATGTTGCCACCAGCACCTATTGCAACAATGGGTTTGGAGGATACAAAATGTTTTTTTATATCTTCTTTCAATTCTTTCCACTGCTTGTCATGTACCAAATTTTTCAATATCCTTATTGTTCCAATATTAATGGATTTTTTGAATTTTAGTTTGTTGTTTTCATAAAAAGTAAGTTCTGTTGAGCCTCCTCCAACATCTATATAAAGATAGGAGTTTTTGTCGTCCATTGCTTCGGCAATATGATTTTCATATATAAGAGTTGCCTCCTCATCACCGGAAATTATCTCGATGTTGATACCGGTATTTTTCTGGATAATATCAATCAAATTTTGTCCGTTTTTTGCATCTCTCATGGCAGAAGTTGCACAGGCTCTATAATCTTCTACCTTGTAAATTTCCATAGTATTTTGAAAAACATTCATTGTTTTTTCAAACATTTCTTGTCTTTCTTTGCTTATCTTTCCGTGTACAAAGACATCCATTCCTAATCGTAATGGTATCCTGAGTAGGTTGAGTTTTGTGAATTCGGTTTTTTTTCCAATTTGTTTTACTTCGGATATGAGTAATCGAGCTGCGTTGCTCCCTATATCTATGGCTGCTAATATCATATTAGTGGTTGTTAATTGGTTGTTTTGTTATTGAGATAGTGGAAGGTTTCAATCTGCGAACGGGATTTTTTTTCTGAATTTTCCACATATATATTTCTCATATTTTTATCAAGTATTCTAGCTTTCACATTGTCTGATAACTGGATTTGGAGTAGTTCTACAATTTGTTTTTTTAGTAATTTGTCTTTTATTTTTACGGCTGCTTCTATTCGGAAATCCAAATTTCTTGTCATCCAATCGGCGGACGAAATATATATTTCTTCGCTACCCTTGTGGTAGAAATAATAGACTCTGGCATGTTCCAAATATTCATCAACAATAGAGATGGCTTGTATTTTTTTTAAGAATTTTTTTTGGTTAATGGCACAATAGATACCTCTTACTATCAATTTTATTTCCACTCCCGCTTTGGCTGCTTGGTATAGTTTTTCTATCATGTCTTTGTCGCTCATAGAATTGACTTTAATAATAATTTCTGCTTTTCTACCTGCCTTTGCTTCTTCTATTTCTTTGTCTATAAAATGATGTAGTTTTTGCCTCATATTTTCGGGGCAAGTTAATAGATTTTTACAGGTTTTCAGACTGGAAAGATTGTTGTTAATAGGGTGTTTCAGTACATTGAATACTTTGTTGATGTCCGCCATTATTTCTCTATCCGAAGTCATTAGTAAATGATCCACATATACTTTTGCAGTTTTTTCGTTGAAATTTCCTGTACTTACAAATCCGTACTGAATAGTCTTATTATTTATTCGTTTTTTGATAATACACAACTTTGCATGAATTTTTTTATTAGGAATTCCGATAAGTACTTTTATACCTTCTGTTTCGAGAACTTCTTTCCAGTGTAGATTGCTTTCCTCATCAAACCTGGCTCTTAGTTCTAGCATTACAATCACTTCTTTTCCGTTTCTAGCAGCACCTATTAGTGAATTTATTATTTTGGAATTGTTGGCCAATCGGTAAGCTGTAAGTTGTATGCTTTTCACATTGGGATCCATTGCACTCTCTCGGAGCAGGTCTATTATTGGGTTGAATTGATGATAGGGAAAAGTGAATAACAAATCTTTTTTCAGTATGATTTCTGAAATTCTTTCTCCCTGCTGTATCTCTGGGTGTGCGATTTGTTGCCTTTCTTTAGGAGTATTATTTTGTGGAAAAACATTAGGGAAATCCATAAAATGTTTGAAATTATGAATTTTACCTCCCGGAATGATACTGTCTTTTTTGGATAAATTGAGTTTTCTAATCAAAAATTCTAGTAGTGCATTGTCCATATCTTTGTCAAAAACAAAACGGGTAGGTTTACCTTTTCTTCTATTTTTTATACCTTTTTCAATTTTTGTCGCCAATGGAGTATTGATGTCGTTGTCCAAATCAAATTCTGCATCTTTGGTTATTTTGAAAGCGTGTGCATGAAATTCATCATACCCAAAATAGGAAAAAATATGAGGCAAGTTGAGTTTTATAATTTCTTCTAATAGGATAATATTTTTTTCTTCGCCTTCATTGGGTATCAAAAAAAATCGACCCACAAATCTAGACGGTACTTCTATAATTGCATAATGACTATGATATTGTACATTTTTTTTCCGCATCACTACACCTAGGTAAAGGCTTTTGTCCCGAAGATAGGGCATGGGAAAGTTTTCGTGAAGTAGTATGGGTATGGTATTGCTCTCTACAACCTCGTCAAAATATTGGAATACTTCTTTTTTTTGATAATCGTTGAGCGTCTTAGATGTTTTGATATAGACGCTTTCCAGTGCCATTTCTTTTTGAATTTCTTTCCAAGTTTTGTCGAAATTTTTTTGATGAATGATAACCAATTCGTTTATTTCATTTAGGATTTTGGAGGGAGGAGCAAAAAAACTTCCTGTAATGTATTTTTCTTTGAAATCCATAGCTCTTTTTAATCCTGCTACTCTTACCCTAAAAAACTCGTCCAAATTATTAGAGAAAATCCCTAAAAATTTTATGCGTAAAGGCAAAGGAACAGTTGTGTCCATCGCTTCTTGTAGCACTCTTTCGTTGAATGCTAGCCAAGTAATATCTCTCGGATTGAAAAGTGTTGTCATGCGGTTTCTTGTTACATCAAAATTAGTGAATATATCTGTATTTTTACATTAATTTTATGTTAAATGTAAATAGGTCTTTTTTATCTGATTAAATGTTTGTAAATTTGAAAATTCCCATAATTATTGATAATGGTAGATGAAAAACTAATACTAGAAACCAAAGCCGAAATAAAAAAAGCTAAAAAAGAAGAAAGAATATTGTGTGAAGGCGAATGTTCTCAATATTTTCACTTTTTATTAGAAGGCGAATTGTCAGTTTTTAATTATTCTGATGATGGAAAAGAATTTTTGCAGCACAAAGTAAAAGAGGGTAATTTTTTTGGAGAACCCGCAGTGTTATTGGAAAAATCTTTCCCGGGAAGTGTAGAGGTAGATTCGGAAATGGCTAAAATATTGAAAATTAAAAGAGAGAATTTCATCAACTACCTTATGAAAAATCCCGAAAAGCTATTAGAGTTTACAAAATCTGTTGCCGAAAAAGCATTGAGGGGTAGCCAATCTATAAAATCTATTGTCTTTCTAAACCCAGAGGACAGGATACTTTCCCAACTCAACGAGTACAAATCTTCTTTGGAAAATCCAACAGAAGTTGTACTGATTCCTTTCACAAGGAAAGAAATTTCCAATATGACGGGATTAAGAATAGAAACCATTATTAGGACCATCAAAAAAATGGAGAAAGAAAAAAAATTAACCATCAAAAATGGTAAAGTTTATTATTGATTATACCGAAACAATTCTGATATGAAAAATATACAATCGTGGCTCAAACTTGCAGTTTTCAATCTGTTAATTGTAGCAATATTAGGAACGATTATGCGATACAAAATTGCCTTTTCACTTCCTATTGTCGAGCAAAAAAATCTACAACAGAGCCATTCTCATTTTGCTTTTTATGGTTGGATTACTTTTGTTATCTATATCCTAATTACCAAATATTTGCAAGATAAGTTGCCAACTATTAAGTTTACAAAATACAAATGGCTAATAGTCATCAACTTGGTAGCCTCTTATGGTATGTTGATTTCTTTTATCTATAATGGATATTTTTGGCTTTCCATAGCGTTTTCTACCTTGGCATTGCTCACTAGTTTTGCTATGTTTTTCGTATTTTACAATGATACAAAGGGTTTGAAGGATAATTCGAAAATATGGTTTCTCGCTGCTTTTTTCTTTGCGGTATTCTCTTCAATTGGTGTTTTTACCCTTAGTTATATGATGGCATCAAAACATATTTCACAAGAAGTGTTTTTGGCATCGGAATATTTTTATCTTCATTTTCAATACAATGGTTTTTTTATTTTTTCTTGTATTGGTTTGTTATTTCATTCATTAAACAAAATAAATTCTCAAATTACAAGCCATGAGAACAATAAAATCTTTTGGTTGTCTTTTGTAGGTTGCTTGGTTGGTTATGGTCTTTCTGTATTGTGGTTCAAAATGCCTTTGTGGATTTTTGTTACTATATCCATTACTACGGTATTACAAACTTGGGGAGCGATATTATTAATAAAAGTAATTAGAAATAATTGGAAAAATATTACAGAAAATTGGTCTCCAATTCTACGATTTGTTTTGCTGTATGCAGGATTTGCTTTTGTTGTAAAAATTATTCTACAACTTGGCTCCAATATACCGGCGGTTAATCAATTTGCATTTGGGTTCAGAAATATTGTGATAGCCTATCTTCACTTGGTTCTTTTGATGTGTGTTTCATCTTTTTTAGTTGGACAGATTATAGCCAACCAAATCAGTATTCCATCAAAAAAAATATTATTTGGGGTAAAGTGTTTTTTACTTGGTGTTTTTCTAAATGAGCTTGTTTTGGGATTAATGGGGATTTTTTCTACTGTATATATTTCGATACCTTACACACCACAGGCTTTGTTTATTATTTCATTCTTCATTTTCTTCTCAATAGGAATTATATTTTTTAATATGAAGACGAGAAACTAGAAATTAGAAATTAGAAACTAGAAACTAGAAATTAGAAACTAGAAATTAGAAACTAGAAACTAGAAACTAGAAGCTAGATACTAGAAGCTAGAAACTAGAAACTAGAAACTAGAAACTAGAAACTAGAAGCTAGATACTAGAAGCTAGAAACTAGAAACTAGAAACTAGAAACTAGAAATTAGAAACTAGAAATTAGAAACTAGAAGTTAGAAACTAGATAACTTGTCTCGGTATTAGACGAGATTAGAAACTAGAAGCTAGAAATTAGAAACTAGAAACTTCTAACATCTAATTTCTAACATCTAACCTCTAACCTCTAACCTCTAACCTCTACAATCTGCATAATAATATCCAATGATTTTGGCGTTCGAAATTCGCTGATATGAATTTGATAATATTGTAATATACTTTGCAACATATTTTTCTTATTTATAGAAGGAATTTTGGTAGAGTAGGGTTGGTCTTTAGCTAGTATAGTTTTCCATAATTCAGTAATTTCTTTGTCAAAGAAATGTTGAGAGGAATGGTTGATAAACTGTCCTTTTTCCGGGTCAAGATAGTTGCCATCACTTTGTAGAGGGGCAAATCCGAGTATGACTAAACATTCTATAAGAAAAATATAATGAGCGGAAAAGTTTCCAGCTTCCAATTCATTTAAAAAATATAAAATTTCCTGATAGAATATTTGAGTTTCGGATTCGTTTTTCAGAATAGATTTCAAAAATTCGGCAACAAAAAAAACTATGGTATTACTTTTTACATCGTTATAGAAATTGGGATTTTCTACAAGTTCCATTTTCGTAATCAAGGGCATTTTGCCTTGTTGTGGGATTTTGGAGAAAGAAAAGCATATTTCGTTTAGTGGTCTTAGCAAAGCTCTATTTTTATTTTTTGTAGAAAAAATTCCTTTTATAAAAAAACTTTGAAACCCTTTTTCTATGGTAAAACATTGTAGCACGGCGTCATAATCGCCGTATTTGATGTAGGAAAGTAAAAAACCAGTTTGGGTGGTCATTATTAGTTTACCACTGCTATTTTCAGGGTTGCTTTGTCGGTTCCGTCTTCATTGGTCATCAAAACAAAATATATTCCGGAAGCAACTCTGTTTCCTCTTTGGTTGTTGAGATCCCACTCGTAGAAACCACCTCTTGCAATTGCTTGATGTACCAAATTACCGGCAGTGTCGGTAATCCTAATATTAGTTTTCATAGCCAAACCTCGGAAGGTAACATTTCCTTTGTATTGTGCATATACAACAGGATTGGGATAGACCATTACATTTCCGAAATTAGAATTTACATCGATTACATCACTTTGGTAGGTAGTAATACCATCCAAAGTTACAAAATATACTTTTCCTGTTTTGTTGTCAATTTTAATGTCTGTAACGGTGTTGGTTGGTAGTGGCGAATTTTCTCTTGTGAAATGTTTCAGTGTATTTTCACCATTCGGACTGAGATAATAGACACCTCCACCTTCTACAGAAATCCATTTGTGATTTCCTGTATCCACGGCAATTTGTAATATTGCATTATTCCTAAAAGATTCCTCTGGGATTCCATTTTGCATAATAACGATAGGTTGAGTTTGGATATTGGGATTGGAAATGGCAGATGTTGGATTAGAAAGCACTCTCAATCCTTCTCTTGTCCCAAGCCAAAGGTCTTCATCATTGTCGAAAGCTGCAGAAATGGTTCCATTAACAGGAAGATTGTTTTCTATTTTTATGGTGGCTACTGTACCAGCGACAGAAGGATTGTTGCCATATTTCTCTATCAACAATCCACCATCTCCATAGTAGGGACATGGTAAATAGAAATATCCGTCTTTTGTTAATGGTTTCATAGCACCTCCAATTTTGGCTATTGGTACCAACGAAAAATCATCTGCTGAAGAGTTATAATAATAGTATCCTGTAGTTGCAGCGGAGTTTTCGATAGTGGTAACAGAAACAAACATTTTATTATTTTCATCAAATGCAATCCCAATTGGTCGGTTGTAGTATTGGTTGGAGTCTGTACCTTTATACTGTTTTACAAAACTGTTATTTTGCATTTTATAAATTCCTTTGTCGCCATTGGTGAAAATAAAATTTGTAAAAAATACTTCAGCTGGATTTTGGGGATTAGGCTCTACATCTGTAATATTAAATGTTTTTGGGTTGCTCAAAAAATAATCTGGATAAGTCCAGTTACTACCATTGTAATGATAGTAGCCCAAGTTTCTGGCAATAGGTCCTGCGTAAGCAGAGATACCTCCTGAAGCCACCCAAATCTGATCGCCTAGAAGCGATAATCTATATGAGGTATTGTTGTATGGACCATCTGGCTTGTAGGATATTTTATTTTCATCTCTCACACCAGAAAGAGCAGTTCCTCCGTAAGCTTTTCCTCCTATGATGGTTGCCGTATTGCAATTTTCTCCAAAATCAGGTGTGCTTTGATATTGTCCGGTATTACTGAAAACATATATCCTTTGTTTGTCTGTAACAATAATATTTTGTGATGTCGCTACCACATCTTTTATTTCGATAAAATTTTGTGCGATAGGAGAAAAAGTACCTCCGGATTCAAAATATACATTGTTAGGAGTAGCTATTACAGCATAATTACTAGACGCAGCTTGGGTAAAATTACCGGAAAGCATTGTTGTCCAAGTGTTATATACCGGGAAAGTAACATTGATGTCATGAGTTTTCACGCCATTGGCAGTTGCAACATATACTTTGTTTTCTCGGATAATTGCCTCATTGGCTATATCATAACCGGTATTGGTTACAAAAAATGCAGATTGTGCAAACTCTTTTTTGTTTAGGTCGAAAATAGAAACTCCATAGTTAACCGAAATCACCGCTTTGCTCCCCGAAATATTGATATGATTGATTTTTTTACTTCCCGAATATCCTGTTGCAATGGGGATATCTACTACATAAGAAATACCCTCCGGACTAATAATATCCATAGAACCATTGGCATAACCAACTAGACCGATTTTGGTAGTTGGATTGTAGTCGAATGCAGTTATTTTCACTTCATGCAATCCATTGGCTTTGGACAATTTTCTGATTTCTCCTGAAGAGGTATTGTAATAGAAGATACCATTTTCTGTAGCGGTCATCAATGTTCCACTGTCTTCCTTTATGGTTAGAACATTGTTATAGGAAAACAAATCCGACCATTTTTTAGAAGAAATATTTTGTGCAATTAATTGCTGAAATCCAAATGCAATTGAAAGAAATAAAAATGACTTTTTCATTATTTATACCGTTATACTATCATTAATAGCCATGTTGTTCCAAGATACTTGTTGTATGTTTTTTTGAACATCGAAATAAAAATCCAATCTTCCCAGCATCAATCCTGCCCAACCTACTTGGTTTACTAGTACTGTTTTTCCTTTTCTATTGGTAAAAGATTGTGGTTCTTTCAAGAAAGTATGTGTGTGTCCTCCTAGTATTAGGTCTATATTGTCGGTTTTTTGGGCTAAAATTTTATCGCTTACTTTTTGTGCATCGTCTTTGTAGTCGTATCCGATATGCGAAAGACAAATAACCAAATCACATTTTTTGTCGTTTTTCAACATATCTGCATATTGTTGAGCTACCTCTATTGGATTATGATAGACTGTTTCTCCATAGCTTTTCTTTCCTACCAAACCATTCAGTTCTATCCCTATACCAAAAATCCCTACTTTTATTCCATTTTTGTTGAAGATTTTATACGGGATAGTTTTTCCGTCCAATAAGGTATTTTTAAAATCATAATTAGAACAAATGAATGGGAATTTTGCATTTGGAAGTACTTTGTTGAAGCCTTCCAAACCATTGTCGAAGTCGTGATTTCCCATGGTTGAAGCATCATACTTCATCATGGACATCAATTTGAATTCCAATTCGCCACCAAAAAAATTAAAATAGGGTGTACCTTGGAAAATATCGCCACTATCCAATAACAATACATTGTTTTCCTGGCTACGGATTTGTTGGATTAGTGTTGCTCTCCTTGCGAAACCACCTTGGTTGGGATTTCTGGTGTAAGAGTCGTCAAAAGGTTCTATCCTGCTATGTTGATCATTGGTATGGAGGATGGTAATTTTTTGTGCAGAAGAAATATGATTGATTCCTAATGTATTTGCTAATAAAGTATTGGGCAACAAAGTCGCTCCAAGAGTGGTACCTCCTACAATTTTTATAAAATCTTTTCTATTCATAATTCGAGGTGTTATTTGTTGAAAATTAGTCTAATGTCTTTTGGGGCAATGATTTCCGGATTGGCTTTGAATTTTTCTAAATACAAATCTCTCAATTTTATTCCTGTAGGAAACATTTCTCCTTTGGTAAAGAAAAACATATTGTCGCCACCCAAAGCCAGATAGTCCGATGTAGCGATATAATAATTTTTTTGTG
>JAFDZJ010000035.1 GCA_018266965.1 Bacteroidota bacterium | reverse complement strand
TTGTCTGCCGATCCGACGTTTACAGTCGGATCTCCTGCATCCAAAACAAATGTCGTCCAATGCGGCGCTTGACCCGATTTCTCAACCCACCGAAGCTGGGTATCGAACAAAACATCGTCCAACAAAAGTATTGCTGGCAAATGGGGCAGACGGAAGGTCAATCAGCTGTAAATCAATGCTGTACAGTATCCCGGCCTGACGGAAGTTAAATCGGCGGACAGTCGGTAACTTGTACATTTAAATCATTATTCGGCTACCGTTCCGGGCTTGACGATCAAAGAATATCCCATCTGCAGCAATACTCGGTCGTTGTGTGCCATATTAAAAACGAACATCAAACAGTAAAAAATGACATATAAAGATTTAATTTTCAAAGTTCCAGTTGAAAGCCCTGACTATTCAGAAGCATCTGACTACGCTATTCAGTCAATCGAAAAAATTATAAAAAACGCCATAGATAAAGGTGAAAACAAGATTGTGATAAACACAAACTTGAAACTTGGCTTGCCTATGGAAAACATCAACAAAATAGCTGGACCTTTTGTTGAAGCGTGGGCTTGTGAAACCTTTGTCAATATCGTTGACGATGTAAATAATGAATGGAATTTGATAAATGTAGAAGCATTAGAAAGGTTAAACAGAGCAGATGTCTTGCTACAATTTAAAAGGAATCAGAAAGTGAATGCGGTGGTTACTGCTGAAGTGGATGTAAAAGCAACAGCGGAAGATTTTGCTTCATCAGGTAAATCACCAAATATTACTTCGTTTGCGAGAATTAGAAGTGCATACGTTGAAGACCCAGATTATTTGTTCGTAATTTTGTCTTTAAAACACAAAGTTTATTCCGTTCGTAATCACGAAACTAAATTAATGGATGGGATAATGGAAGTGGTTAAATATAACGCTTACGATATTAAATACTTGTCAGACCCTGATATTAGTTATAATCCAGCCCTTGGTACTGGGCAAATTCAAATTAGAGACATTCATTATGTTACAATTGAGAAAAGAACAGCTTGGGAATTTTGTCAACTACTTGATAGAAAATATTTAGCTTCTTCAAGACGGTCTCTTGAAAATTGGTTGGAATTAGCAAATAAATTCGGATGGATAAAATGATTGAAATAAAAAATGGTGATGCTTTAGAATTGTTTAAAAACATAAAAGACAATTCGATAGACCTTATTGTGGCTGACCCTCCATATAATCTAAATAAGGATTATGGAAACAACTCAGACACAAAAAGCTTTGAAGAATATATAAAATTCACAGAAGATTGGACTAGAGAAGCGAAAAGAGTTTTGAAACCCACAGGTACAATTTATGTATTTATGGGTTTTAGATTCATCTCTTATCTTTATCAAATACTTGAAAAGTCACAAAAACTAAACTTTAATAATTGGATTTGTTGGTATTACACTCAAGGAATTGGAAAGAAAAAGGGATTCTCGCCTCGACACGATGATATTTTAATGTTTACCAAAACTGACAAATTTACTTTCAATTTAGATTCAATAAGAGTTCCACAAAAATTCTATCGTTCAGTGAATAATATGCGTGGGGCAAACCCTGGAGATGTATGGGAGTTTTCTCACGTTCACTATTGCCAAGAAAATAGACAAAATCATCCGACACAAAAACCAGAAGGACTAATCGAAAGAATGGTTTTAGCATCTTCAAATGAAGGAGATATTGTACTTGACCCATTTTCTGGAAGTGGAACGACTTTAAGAGTTTGTCAACAATTAAATAGAAAAGGTATTGGATTTGAGTTAAACCAAGAATATGTTCTAATGACAGAAGAAAGATTAAAAATGCCTTTTACTGGTTTTGATAGTATTGACCCAAGAATGGAAAGAGTACCAAATGATTTAAACGACCCTGCAATAAGAGAAGAGTATTTATTAAATCACATTGAATGGTTCTTGAAAAATCATAATGGTGCTAAAGATATTTTTTACAAGGAAGTAGAAGCTAAATATGGACAAAAAATAGCCAAAGAGAAATCACAAAAAAAGACTATTCAAAAAAGCATATTTGACTAGTAATGAAATAAATACGGCACACAACAGGCGTTTGGCTCAATGGCGGGTGACGTGGTTAATTGAACATTCTACCTCGCATCAACTTTTGTGGTGTATTGACAGTTTTGTGCTCCGAAATCCGCCCCTGCGCCAAGCGCCAAACCGTTATGTGCCATTAAACAGACTACAATAATTATGAAAATCGTACTAAATCCAACAGGTTCTGACAGAGCAATTAATGTAGCAACATGTTGTCCTCACTGTGGACACAATGGAACATTTTTACAGGTAGGACTTAATGACGTATATACTTTTCACAGGTCGAACAATACAAATTATCCGCAACATTATTTAGGGATAAGAAAGTGTCCAAACGAAAAGTGTCAAGGACATCTCTTTTTCATCGCAGACAGTGCAAAGAATATTTTACTCACCTCACCAAGTGAAACAATTCCGTTTGACAAGGAAAACATTCCTGACAAAGTTTTGAACGCTTTTGAAGAAGCGATAAAATGCCACTCAAATTCTTGCTTTATTGCTTCTGCAATTATGATTAGAAAGACACTTGAAGAAATATGTATTGAAAGAGGAGCGACAGGGTCAAACTTGTACAAAAAACTTCAAGATTTAGGAAGCAAAATTTTAATTCCTAAAGAACTTTTAACAGGCATGAATGAGCTAAGGCTTTTAGGAAATGACGCAGCTCATATTGAAGCACAAACATTTAGCGAAATTGGGAAAGAAGAAATAGAGGTTTCTCTAGAGTTTACAAAAGAGATTTTAAAAGCCGTCTATCAATATGAAAATCTTTTGCAAAGACTAAAAAATCTTAAAGACAAAGACGACAAAACTATTAACGGCACATAACATTCGTATTGCCAATAGCAGGGCTGACGTGCGTTTCATCAGCTTTTGGTTCGCTATTCAGCGGCAGTTCCAGGCTGAAAGATATCTATTGAGCTTTTGTACATATTCTGTACTTTTAGTTCTTTATTCGGCTGACGTTCGGGCAGAAGAATCATTGAATCCCCTGCCATCGGCAATACGTGGCCGTTGTACGCCACTTGCAGACACTTTACTAAAATGAAATTCATACTTCTTACAACAATATTAGCTTCGACTTCTTTGTATGGACAAAAAAAAATTGATACTTCAAAAGTATCTGCTCATAAATATT
>JAFDZJ010000359.1 GCA_018266965.1 Bacteroidota bacterium | reverse complement strand
CAAAAACAGACAACCCGCTGCTGTAATATTTGTTGAAAAATCAGAAAATTTGTTGAAAAAATTAGGGTTAGAAAAAGCTAAAATTCAGGTAAAACTCAATCCTAGTGAAGACTACAACCTATTCGGTAAAGAGAATATATCAATATTATTTCAAGCAAATACAGGCTTTCCTTTGAAACCGATACAAACAGCCATTTCCGGAGGAGAAAGAAGCAGGGTAATGTTAGCCGTAAAAAAAATTATTGCCGAAACAACCTCCCTTCCCACTCTTATTTTGGACGAAATAGACACAGGTGTTTCTGGTAAAGTTGCCGACGAAATGGGGAAAATGATGCAAGAAATGTCCAAAGACCTTCAATTGATTGTTATCTCTCATCTTGCACAGGTTGCCGCAAAAGGAAACAATAACTATAAGGTAGTGAAATTTGAAAAAAATGGAAAGACACAATCGACAATTGTTTTACTTTCCAAAGAAGAAAAATTACAAGAAATCGCACAACTACTTTCCGGTGCCGTGGTTACAGAAGCTGCTTTGCAACAAGCCAAAGAACTAATTTACGATTAATAAATACTTTTCAAAAACAAAAATTACACCTGGAATTTATACTTTCGCTCTTTTATTATTCATAACCTTTGATTGTCTGCAAAGCTAATCATAATAGGGTTTACAAAAGATTTCAGCCTAAAAAAAGTCTATTAAGCCTCAGATTACAATGATTCCAAATGTTAGCTGTTAATTATTTGCTTCAAGAAATGCAAGTATATAGCCATCGAGGTCTGTAATATAAAATTCTTTGCCATAATCCATTTCACATAATGGTTTTATGAATTCTATCGGCTTGTTTGATAATTCGTAGTACAAGTTTTCAATATCGTCAACCGAAAACACAATGTCAAAGTCATCATTTTTTTTCTATTTTGTCTTTCTTCTATTGAATATTTTCCTGTTTTAAGATGAATTGAAAAACCATCTTTTCTTATACCAGCATAGAAGTTTTCATAACAGAATTCTATCTCAAAACCCCAAAAGTTTAGTATAGAAATCAAGAGAATGTTTAATGTCAGCTACAAGAAGTTGAGGACTCATTCCTTTTATTGTTATGTCTGAAACTTTTGTCATAGTTGTTGTTATTTAGAAAGGCCAATTTATAACGGGGTCTGTGTACAATGACCGCTAACGAGCGGAAAACTGGCGAAGAAACGGGCTTTTTAGCACGGGTCTTCTGGCGATTTTCTTCATTTCAAATATACTAAAATTTTTGAGACGGAAACTTCCTCCCTTTTTATTGCCAATTTGTTTGTTGGTGGCAGATTTATTCTTTCAGTCTGTTTTTCAAGTCCATTCGTTCGTGTAAAATTCTTGTTATCTCTATTGACTTATTGTTCAACTTTCGATAAAAAATAATGTGTTGGTTAGCTTTAAGTCCAAGAAGTTCTTCTCTAATTCCTTCGTAATGTCTTCCTATGTTTGGGGCTTCCGCAATGTGTTGGCAGTTTTAAAGTAACATTTTATAATATTTGTCAGCTTGTTTTTCAGACCACTTATCAAAAGTATAATCCCAAATTTTAGTCAAATCTTCAACGGCTTCATTGGTCAAATCATATTTTGCCATTATTCCGTTTTTTTGCTTTTAATTCTTGAAGATGTTTCTCGGGGTCAAAATCGTGAGCAATTCCACTGTCAATTCCTTTTTGAATTGCATTTTTTAATGCTATAATCTTGCTTTCTTCATCTTCTAAAAGTCGAAGCCCTGCACGGATAACTTCACTTACATTTTTGTAGCGACCAGCAGAAACTTGGCTACTCACAAATTGATCAAAATAATTTCCTAACGATACAGATGTATTTTTCATTTCTATAAACTTTCTTCAAAGTTACCAAAAATTGGTAAATAAGTAAATTTTAATTAAGTTTTATAAAATGGAAAAGGTTTTTCTAATTGTTTGCGTAATTCTATATTTAGATTACTTTTGGTTAAACCCACGGTTTCTAAAGTATCCCAAAGTTCTTTTTCAGATTTCAATATTTTCAATAATTTATCATTACCTTTACCTTGTAAGGTTCTTTCAATGATTAAAGCAGAAATCATATAGGGGATAGAAGTTTCATTTTCAAAGTATATTCTTTCGTAGGCATCTGTGTGTTCAGTGAAGTTGAAAGTTTTATTTTCATCCAGGAATTTTTTGAATTTGTTTCTGTGCCATTCGTAATTGTATTTTCCGCTTCCCGCCAAAAACATGGCTAAACCTTCATCTAAAAATTTATTAATTTGCGGGAAAATGTTATTCGTGTAGATGTGAACTATTTCGTGAGTATAAATTTCAGAATTATTTCCTGAGAAAATAATGTTTCCATAATCAGCAAGTCCACCGGTTTTGTCAGCATACATCATTGGATGATAATCAAAACCTTTAATTTCAAAAAGTTCTTTTGGATTGACGCAAGAATAATAGGTAATTGATATGGGATTACATTGGAAAAAACTGCATATTTTAATGATTTGTTTTTGTTGATCATTCATTTCAACTTCATTGATGGCTTTACTGGGAGATACTTTGTAGGTTAAACTTCCTCTGTTAATAGTTTTCCAATTTCTAGTTATCAAATCCAAATACCTGCTAAACAGAATTTTATCATGCTGAATATTTGCTACAAGATTGTAAATTGATTTTAGTTGATTTTCTTTTGTTTCTGGGTTATGTCCGATAAATGCAATTTTTACAATTTTTTGGTTTAAGTTTTCGGTTGGTATTATATCTACTAAAGTCGGTCGATAAAAGTTTTTCCCATACTTTGAATTTTCAAT
>JAFDZJ010000358.1 GCA_018266965.1 Bacteroidota bacterium | reverse complement strand
TGCTTGGGACAAATTTTGATAAAGATGCTCATCTTTTGTGAGTTTGCCAAGACTTCCTTCTCCATTTTGTATGCCAGTAATAACAGTATTTAGTTTTCCGATTGAGTTGTCCAAATTTGCAACGGCATCGTTTAGTTTTTTTGTGTCTATGCTTTCTGCAAGTTTTCCGTATTTGTCCACGGCTGTATTGGCGGAAACCATTGTTTTGTCTGTGTTATCCAAAAGTTTTTGAATTTTCGGATCGTTGTTGGACACCAAAGAATTTACATTTTTAGAAGCTGCCTCAAAACCGGCAACTGTCTTGTTCAGGTTGATGAGCAACGCACGGATTTCCGCTCTGTTTCTCTCGTCCAAAATTTTGTTTGCATTGTTGGCTAGGGAATCTACTCTTTTTAGAGCGTCTTGCAATTGGTCTTTCACGGGTCCTACTTGTGAGCTGAGATTCGCCATCATAGAAAGCTCATTGGTTCCTTTTAGGGTGTCGCCAGTTTTCGCCATATTATTGTCATAGACTACATTTATTTTCATTTCTTTTCCCGCCATTAGCCCTGGTTCAAAAATTTGAACAGTAGAATTTTTAGAAAAAACAAAATCTTTTTTCACAGACATTTTTACTACGAAACTTATCTTTCCATTTTTTTCTGTTACAGGTTTTATTTCATCTATTTGTCCTACAGAAAGCCCATTGATGGATACTTTGCTGGATTTTGCCAGTCCTGCAACATCGTCATATTTGGCATAATATACATTGTCGCTAGAAAACAATGATTTGCCTTTCATAAATTGAAATAGGAATACAAAACTTATGATGGCTAATAAGGCGATTAATCCGGCTTTTATTTCTTTGCTCAACTTCACTTGCTAATAATTTTATAATCGGCAAATATACTGATTTTTGATTTTATATAATTTAGAAATTATAAGGATAGGAATGTTGTTTATTGATTTTAAAAAAATAAAAAAGAGACTATCCTTTTCGGAGAGCCTCTTTTAATATTTGGCAACAAGAGATTTTCTCATCATTTGGTACAAATAGCTTTTTATCAACAAGTGGTCGCCAAACAATATGGTTATTAGTTTATTGGTACAAATGTATGATTGTAATCAGCTAATTACATAATAAAATTGGGGACAAAAAGGGGACAGCTGGAATTGTTTTTTTAAACTATTGGTTATTAATTGTTTAAATTTCAATATTGTTGTCGATTATATTAAATAAATAATGTAATTTTACCATTATCATTGATAATCCATGTCAAAATTATGATTATAAATAAATATTTTTTTCAAAAAACATCTTTTTTAGGACAAATTCTATTAATAGCAATAGTAATGTTAAGTTGTGATAATGATAAAAATAATGTGTCAAATTATGAGAATTATATCAACAAAAAAGAAATAGGGAGATTAAACTCTTCCGAAAAAAAATGTATTGAGCTTGTTTTGTCTGCCCAATCGGAAGCGAAAAAACACGAAAAAGAAAATACATTCTCCTCGTCGAAATTTGAAGAAGCGGTGCAATTGTCCAAAGCCAATCAGCTTAACACTTTGGAAATATGGTCCAAACTAAATTATTGCAAATATCTTTATCAGTATCGGGATATGCCGAAATCGCTACCCGTTATGATTAGTTTAATCCATCTGCTAGAAAAGAAATCGCCATCAGAAATTATCAATCCTAGCAACACCTATCAATTTGTTGGATATTATTTGGAAACTATTGGACAGCACCAACAATCCATTTATTTTTTAAAAAAAGCTATTGCAACAGGAAATAAAAGCACAGATATAGCAGCTATTAATGATAATATTGGTATTGCCTACACCAAACTTAATAAAATAGATTCTGCAAAATATTTTTTTAATAAATCTCTTGTTTTGGCAAAAAAAAATAAAAACACACTAAGAGAAGGAAAGGTCTATGGAAATTTGGCTCAATTACATATTGATAAAAATGAATATGAAAATGCAATTTCATTATTAGAAAAAGATATTATGCTTTCCAAAGAAAACAAAGCAGATCAAAATACTATGTTTGCAATGATACTTTTGGGTAAATCTTATTTGAAAAATAATAGCATAATTGAAGCGAAAAAGACTTTGGAAAACGCTTTGGAAATTGCCAAAACCAAAGATTATTTTCAATCTTCGGAGCTAGAAATTTTGAAACAACTAAAAATAGTTTATAGATTAGAAAATAATGAAAGTTTGGAAGTATCTACCGATAGAAAAATCGATGATTTGGAAAATGTATTGGAAATTACCGATGGACCAAAAACAATTGCCGATTCACAATACAAAATAGAAATTGCCAACATTAATTTGGAATACGAAAAAGAAAAACTGAAACTTTCCGATACTCGCCTGAAAAACAGATTGCTAATAGCAACACTTGTTGTATTTGCTATTATTACAATTTTGGTGCAAAGGAATATCAGTAAGAAATTGAAAAATGAAAAAGCAGAACATCAAAATTTACTATTGAAGGCAGAACTGGAAAGAGTGAATTCTGAGATGAAATTAAATGATGCACATCACAGCCTAAGTTCCTACTATCGCTATCTGAGTGAAAAAAACACTCAAATTGAAAGATTAAATAATAAAATTAAAAGTTTGGAAAAAAGTAATTCCGTACAAAAAACGCAAAACTTGGAAGATTTGCACACTTTGCTAGAGTCCCATTTGATGACCGATGAAAACTGGTTCCGATTCAAAAAAACTTTTATCCTGCACTATCCGGAATATTATGATTTTCTAGTGAAAAACTATGATGAACTTACAGAGTCTAATCTTCGACTGATAATGTTATTAAAATTTGGAATTAATAGCAAAGAAATACCAAATATATTGGGTATAAGCAGCGAAGCAATTAAAAAAGCAAAACAAAGATTAAGAAAAAAACTTGGGGAGAGATACGACTTGTTGTTCCTGCAATATAGCGTAACCTCCAATTGATAATGCTTCATTATTTTTCAGGCATATTACTGAAAAATAGTTGCTATATACTGTGCAATAATTTTTCCTAAAATGATTAAACAATTCAGAAGCTACGAAATATCATTTTTGTCTGATAAAAATATATATAATTATCAACCCGACATCTAAATATTAATTTTATTATCAATCTCCATTATCATTACTATTGTTTAAATTATATTGAATTTACTATTTAGTAACGGTTAATCAGTATCTAGTTAATAACTTATATTGGACAAGTTATGAATTATTCTTGTAGTAACTGATGTTTTTGTACCTGCGAAATATTTTTAGCATTCCATA
>JAFDZJ010000357.1 GCA_018266965.1 Bacteroidota bacterium | reverse complement strand
ATGCACGATGGATCGGTAGCAGCACCCACAGCAGGATTGCATTTTACACCACAAATTTTTGATGATTTGAAAAATAAAAATATTCCACATCTTTACACAACTTTACATGTAGGTGCTGGAACTTTTATGCCTGTAAAATCCAAAACTATGGAAAATCATGCTATGCACAACGAAGTGATGAATATTACCGTAAAATTTTTAGAACAATTATTAGAACAAATTGATAAAACAATAATTTCGGTAGGTACCACTTCTACTAGGACTTTGGAAAGCATCTATTGGATGGGAAATAAAATTATCAATCAACCCGATATAACCATTGAGGAGTTGAAAATTACCCAATGGCAACCTTATGAAATTACCAAAAAACACTGTTCGAAAGATGCAGTACTCGCATTAAAAGATTATATCATAAAAAGTGGTAAAAATCATCTAAATATAGAAACCCAAATCATCATTGCACCAGGGTACGAATTTGGAATTGTAAAAGGTTTGATTACCAATTTCCACCAACCGCAATCTACCTTGCTATTATTAGTTGCTGCTTTGGTTGGAGAAAACTGGAAATCTTTGTACAACTATGCTTTGGAACATGGATTTCGATTTTTGAGTTATGGCGATGGCAATCTTTTATTGCCCTAAAATGTATTTTTTGAGCATTATTCAGATTGAAAATTTCGAGAATTAATTTTTCAGTTCTACTACAAACAGCCCTCTTATCTCATTTTCTTTGTAGGCAGTTGCCAAATCTTTCGGATAGAGCATTTTTATTTTATCCGCTGTTTTTGGTTGGATATTTTTTCCAATTTCTCCATGACATTGTAGGCACATAGCATTGGTTACAATTGGAGAATATAACTTATTGTTTTCCACAATTGCCTCCAATTCATTTTTTTCCAATAACTTTTTTTTGTAATAATTTATTATTTTTAGTTCATCATTAGTTGCCTTATTTATCGGATTTCTATTTTTGTCTGAAACTCTTTTTATAAAAGAATTATTTTTTTCAGAAACAGAATTTGTCAGTGGTATTGCATTAATATTGCAAAACTCCAAAGCATTTTCGGTACCATTTTCTTTTATTTTTTTCATCAAAGTACCCATCAGTAGCTCCTTGGTTTCGCCAATATATTTCAGACCATTTTCTTTGGATATAGTAGCAACCTTTGGTACATTGGTACAGGTTAATGAAATTGAAAGTAACAATAGTGTAAAAATATTTTTTTTCATTTGTAGATTTTTATTGTTTTTAATGGGTTATCTCTTTATACTACAAGAATGTTACTATCAATCGCATAGCATATTTTACAATTGTACTCCAAAGATAAAGTGAATATTGCAATATGAATGTGATGTTGGTTACAGAGCAACAACTATCTTTCTTCAATAGATTTGTGTATAACTATATCTATCTCTCATTTAAAATAAAAAACCAACCCGATTGTTTGAGTTGGTTTTGAATTTATGTGGAATATTTTTATTTTTTTTAAAACTTTACTACTACGGTTTTCTCTTGACCTTCGTGGAGAAAAGTTACCGGAACTTCATCTCCGGAATTAATTTTGGATAGACAATCCATATAGGAATAAACTTCTTTTATTTCGCATTTTCCAATTTTTGTCAAGATGTCTCCGGCTTGCATTCCGGCTTTGGCAGCAGGTCTATTGTCCACCACTCCGTCAATATGTAGTCCATCTTTGGAGTCGGCATAACTAGGCATAATCCCTAGGGTAACTTTATATTTTGGGACTGCCTTTCCTTGTTGGATTTTTGTTTTGGTAAATGGTAATTCTGGCAAATCAGAAATTGCATTGGCGAGGTTGAATACATATTCCGTTACCAATTTCACGCCGTTGTAATTTATTTTTTCTTCGTCGTCGCTAGGTTTGTGATAATCCTCGTGAGTACCAGTAAATAGGAACAAAACAGGCATATCTTTCAGATAAAAAGAAGTATGGTCGGAAGGACCAACTCCCGAACTATCCACGGCAATATTTACTCCGGCAGGTTTTAGTTTTTCTATCATTTTACCAAAGACAGGAGAAGTACCAACACCACCAACAGTAATATCTTTGGTTTTGTTCATTCTGCCAACCATATCTAGGTTAATCATTGCAATAGGATTGGGATATTTTTTCTTGATATTTTCAGCAAAAGCTTTGGACCCTTGTAAGCCATCTTCCTCCCCGGAAAACAACACAAAGGCATAATTTACTTTTTCTTTGGTTTTATTTTTGGAAAACATCTTTGCCAATTCCAATACAGTAGCAGTTCCGGAGGCATTGTCATCGGCACCATTGTGGATTTGTCCTTCGGAATTAACCAAAGTGGAAGCATGATGCTCATTAAAACCAAGATGATCGTAGTGAGCACCAATGATGATAGTTTTATCCGCTTTATTGTCCAAATATCCCACTACATTTTTCCCTTTCATTAGGACAGAAGAATTGTCATCGTGAGGATTAATTTTATAGGAGTATTCATAATTCTGAATATCCGTTTTCAGTCCCGATTTTTTCAGATTTTTGTTGATGAAATTCACCGCTTTGTCTGCTCCAGGAGTTCCGGTAAGTCGTCCTTGCAACTCGTCCGAAGCTAGGTAGGAAATTGAGCTTTTCAAATCGTCAGTATTCACGATTTCTGCTGGATCGGTATCTATCCAATCGGCGATAAATACATTGGTTTCGTGTGGTGTTGATCCATCTCTATTGCTGGAGAAAACAAGTTTTTTACCATCAGGAGAAAACATCGGAAAAGCATTGAACTCGCTTTCGTGGGTAATTTGTTTTAAATTTTTTCCATCAATATCAATAGAATAAATTTGGAAATCGTATCCTTTGGTAGAATGATGGTTGGATGAAAATAAAATCTTTTTATCCGATGGATGAAAATAAGGTGACCAATTGGCTTTTCCTAGATGTGTAATTTGCTTCATATCCGTACCATCGATATTCATGGTATAGATTTCCATATTGGTTGGGGCGACTAGGTTTTGGGCCAAAAGGTCTTTGTATTCTTTTATTTCCTCTGGAGTTTTAGGTCTGGAAGAGCGGAAAACCAATTTTTTGGAATCGTGGGAGAAAAAAGCACCGCCATCATAACCCAATCCGGAGGTTAGTTGTTTCAGATTTTTTCCATCGATGTCCATTCGCCAAAGTTCCAAATCGCCACTTCTGGTGGAGGTAAAAACAATGTATTTTCCGTCCGGAGAAACGACAGCTTCTGCATCATAACCCGGAGAATTGGTCAGTTGTTTGGTAATTTTCCCATTGAGGTCTGCAACGAAAATATCAAAATCCGCATAGATTGGCCAAAGATATTTCCCATCTTTTCTAGGTTCAGGTTTTGGCGGACAAGCTTTGTCTCCTTTGTGGGTAGAAGCATAGAGAATGTGTTTTCCATCGGGCATAAAGAAAGAACAAGTAGTCCGTCCTTGTCCTGTAGAAAGTAATTTCAGATCAGAAGTTGCGTATTTTTTCTTGTTGAGTTGCAGCAAGTAAATTTGGTCGCAATTTGCTCCTATTGCAGGATTGGTAACTTGCATGGTCAGCATTTTTCCATCAGGAGAAAAGTAAGCTTCGGCATTGTCGCCACCATAGGTAAGTTTGGTAATGTTTTTTAGGTTTGTTTCTTGAGCGTTGATGACAATCGTGCTTAGGAAAAATGTGGCAATTATTTTTTTTACAGATAAGTAATTCATTTGTAATTATTTAAACTAATTAATATATTTTATTTCAGTTGGAGATTCGTTTCCATTTTTATCTAAATATTTTATGGCTACCGCTTTCAATTTATTATTATTGATAAAAGATTCCACCAGTTTGGAGTTTTCATTGGCATTTATTATTTCTACAGACCAATTATTATTGTATTTCAAATAAAGAATCCATTTAGAAATTTTGGTATTATATTTTTGCAACCAATTGATTTTCATTTTATTTCCATCTGTAAGTGTAAAAAGACTAGGCTTGGAAAGTAACAAATTTTTCAGCCAAGGAGTTGCAGGTACAACAGCTTTCTCTTTATAGATGTTTTTAAGAGCTTCTTGCATGGATTTATTTTTAGAAATTCCAGCAATACTCCAGTGAATAACCCCTTTGTCTTTGCTTTCAATTTTCCTATCAATAAGTATTTGACTAATAATTTCTTGCGTTTTATCGGTAACATTTTTTATACCAACGGTATTAATTCCTGGGAAAAGATGTCTGTTTTTTTTATTTTCGGATTGCCACCATCTTAGTAAGGCATCAAAATCTTGTGGACCACCAATTTTCCAATATAGTTGCGGGGCAAAATAATCTACCCAACCTTCGTTGAGCCACAATTTGGCATCTGCAAAAAGTTCGTCGTATTGTGAGCTTCCTGTAATACCTTCTGGGAAGCCTGGTTTCCAAATTCCAAAAGGAGAGATTCCGAATTTAACATCATTTTTTTCGGTTTTTATTTCGGTATAAATTCTTTTCACGAAATTATTTACTTGATCTCTTCTCCAATCTGCTTTGGAAAGTGTGCCACCAGATTTTTGATAGATTAGCCACGATTTATTATCTGGGAAATCTGCACCACCATTGTATTCTTTGTATGGGTAAAAATAATCATCAAAATGAATTCCATCAACATCATAATTTTTCAAAATTTCTTTTACCACATTGGAAACATGATTTTGGGTTTCTGGATCAGCCGGATCAAACCAATACATTCCGTTACGGAGTTTGACAATTTGATTAGGCATTTTTCTAACCATGGATTGAGCGTTGATTGGTCCACTTGTAGAATGTGTTGCACGGAAAGGATTCATCCAAACATGTAATTCCAGACCTCTTTTGTGTGCTTCGGAAATCCAAAATTCCAAAGGATCATAATAGGGAAAAGGCATTTTTCCTGTTTCGCCGGTTAAAAAATATGACCAAGGTTCCAAACTGCTTTTGTAAAGTGCATCAGCAGAAGGTCTTGCTTGTAGAATTACCACATTGAAATTGTAAGATTGGAGCATATCCAACATCTGTATTACTTCTTCTTTTTGTTGTGTAACTGTAAGATTATTTTTGGAAGGCCAATTGATATTCGCAACTGTAGAAATCCAAACCCCACGAAATTCTCTATTTATATCTGGTAATTTTTCAGAAATATCAATATTTGTTTCAGTATTATTATCATTAAATTTAGAAAATGTTGGAATATTTGTTTGGCTTTGAGACAATATATAAATTAACAGAAAAATAAATGTATAGCGTTTTTGGGATTTCATTTTTATTTTTTTTAATAGAAAACTTTTCAACAAATGGATAAAGTATAACTACTACAATAATAATAAATTAAGTTAAACGAACCAAACAATTTTTCACTACACGACTTTTTTATTAAACTGACTATTGTTTTTAAATAATAGAATTGATAAAATTGAACCACCTCATTACCAGTTACCTTACAATAATTTATAAAAACACAAAAAAACCGCCTCTCTTATGAGAAGCGGTTTTATCATATTAATAATTTAAAAAAATTATTTCAACCAGAATGGTGCAAAGCTATTTGTTTTGGAAAACGCATCACTTTTTACCATACTAGGAACATTACCACTATTGGCAACATATTCCGATTGTGGATAGATCAACCTGGTTGGTCTAGAAGCTGGTGCACCAATTGGCATTGGAGTTGCCGGATAACCAGTTTTTGTATAACCAATAAATGTTTCGGTTGGGTTGATGTTGGTAAGAGCAATCCATTTTTGGTATTGTATAGCTGCAACTTTGTCCGCTGTTGCATTCCAACCTACATTTGGTTTGGAATTGATTTGGTTGATGTAGCTATTTGCAATTGCTGCAGAGTAACCATAAAAAGCAAAACTTGCAATAATACCGTTATTGAAATAAGTTTGAGCTCCTGTGAATTTAGCTGGATATACCACTGCTGCTTCTGCCAATAAAAATTGTGCCTCTGCATTGGACATAACTATCCCAGCTTGTGAAGAACCAGTTGAAAGATTTGTAATAGCAAATTGCTTGGTACCTAGACCTGCAAAATCCCCAAGAGAAATTCCGGATTGGCTAATGGTTCCTTGTG
Organism: Bacteroidota bacterium; assembly: GCA_018266965.1. Taxonomy (GTDB): domain Bacteria; phylum Bacteroidota; class Bacteroidia; order Flavobacteriales; family Weeksellaceae; genus Amniculibacterium. Next base: position 508 of record JAFDZJ010000357.1, on the reverse strand, counting down.
GAATACCATAATAATCGTCTTCATATCCTGGTGTAACAGGAGCATCTTCTAGTTGATTCCAAACATTCATCAAGAACATTTTGTTAATTCTTGTATCCATAACACCAGCTGTTCTTGGACTATATCCTCCAAGATCATCGATGATATGTTCTGTTGCTAATATCAGACGGTAATTGTCATTATAGTCGGTACCAGTACTGTTGAGAAGTCCATAATTTCTGTACAATGGATTTTGTTGGCTGGCATTCCCAGAGTTGTAGCCCGGTTGTATAGTTACATCGGCTGCAAGATAACTGGTTGCAGTTGTTGGCAACGAAGCCAAAGCAGCATCTCTATAAGCAATAACAGCTGGATCTGTACAATTGGACAATCTTACTACCAGTTTTAATTTTACGGTATTTCCGAATTGTTTCCATTTGTTAACATCTCGTGCAAACATTGGGTCAGAAGTAGCATCTATTGTACCTGTACCATTCAACAATGTCAATGCTGCATCAACTTCTTGTAT
>JAFDZJ010000356.1 GCA_018266965.1 Bacteroidota bacterium | reverse complement strand
TATCGAAATATTTATTTTTAAGCATTCTTGAACTTCTTATCTATTTTTTTGTGTTCTTTTCAGCGTATTTTCTATTTTAACTTCTTGTTTTAGCCCGCTAAAACTTCAAATTTAAAACAAAAAATTCATCTAAAAAAACCTACAAAAAAATTAGATATAAAATTTAAACAGGCTCTAACTTTTTTGAAAAATTTATTATCAACTGCAAATTTAAGATAATAATTTTTTTGTTTAAAATTTTTCTTGAATGTTGGGTTTTATATTGATTTTTCAAAATAAGACAAAAAAATCCTAATATTATGACAACAGTCATTTTTTTTAAAATTTATATGCAATAATTTTGCTATCAATAAAATAAGACAAAATAGTCTTATTATAAAAATAACTATTGTAAAATTTAAAATTATGTTATCGAAATCACAAGCAAGGGCGTTTTTTATTGGAGGCACTGCGGTAACTTTTATGGCTTTTATAGGTCTTACGGTTTACTCATTCAGTCCTTCCAATGATCAGACACATTCCGACAAGATTACAGCAAAAGTAATCAGAGGGAAGGAAATTTGGGAAAATAATAACTGCATGGGTTGCCACACCATTTTGGGCGAAGGTGGTTATTATGCTCCAGAACTCACGAAAGTTATCGAGAGAAGAGGCGAGGGTTATGTAAAAGCAGTATTGCAATCGCCAACTCCTTGGGGACCACGAGGAAGGAAAATGGTAAAGTATCAAATGAATGATGCGGATACCGAAGCAGTAATAGAGTACTTTAAATGGATTGGAAAAATAGACCTCAATGGTTTTGATAGAGTGGTTTCTCCATTAGCAAAAGATAAAAATTAATTTTAAAAACTAAAAAAATGAAATATAAATCACAGAAAGTTGCATATTGGTTTTTTGGACTCTGTATGCTGTTGTTTTCTCTACAAATTGTTTATGGATTTGTTATGGGTTTTGCTAGGATTGGGTATGATGTGTTGCATGATTTTGTTCCTTTCAATGCTGCTAGAGCTGTACATACCAATTTGTTAGTAGTATGGTTGTTGTCTGGTTTCATGGGTGCTGCATACTATATTATTCCGGAAGAAGCACAAAGAGAATTGGTGAATGTGAAATTGGCGTATGTACAATTGGTTTCCTTGGCTGTTGTTGGGGTCGCTGCAATTGTAGGATACCACTTCAACTGGTGGGAAGGTAGGAAATTTTTGGAAATACCAAGAGAATTAGACTATTTGGTAGTAATAAATGTATTGCTATTTTTAGGTTTAATCCTCACTACACTTTACAAAGGAAAGAGAAGAACTACAACTGCTTTGGTACTTACAATGGGATTGGTATTTGCTGCATTACTCTATCTTCCCGGAATGATTTGGTTTGATAGCCAGGTAACTGATTCATTTTTCCGTTGGTGGGTAGTACATCTTTGGGTAGAAGGTGTTTGGGAACTTATCATGGGAGGGATACTTTCTTATTTATTAATAAAACTAACAGGTGTAGATAGAGAAGTTATAGAAAAATGGCTGTATGTAATTATTGGATTAACTTTTCTTTCCGGATTGCTAGGTACAGGACATCATTATTATTTTATTGGTGTTAATAAAATCTGGCTCGTTGTAGGAGGTATTTTCTCGGCATTGGAACCTTTGGCTTTCCTAGGTATGGCATTATTTGCAGTATATATGTATAGAAAAGGGGAGAAATCTCATCCTAATAAAATTGCATTATTCTGGACAATAGGTTCTACAATAGTTTCTTTTGTTGGAGCTGGTTTGTTAGGATTTGCACACACTTTGCCACAGACTAATATCTATACTCACGGTACCTTGGTTACCGCTATGCACGGACATTATGCTTTTTGGGGTGCTTATGCAATGATGGTTTTAGCAATTATCAGTTATGCACTTCCTAACCTTACTGGTAGAAAAAGATATGACAGTGTATATGGACACATGGCTTTTTGGCTGTCCAATGTAGGAATGCTCGGAATGACAGTAGCATTTGGCGTTGCAGGAGTTGCGCAAGTCTATATGGAAAGAAAACTAAAAATGGAGTTTATGGATGTTCAAAATGAAATATCGGTGCATTTTATTGTATTAATCCTTTGTGCTACTTTGTTCACCACTGGAATTGCAATGTATATCGTAGAATTTGTAAAATATGGTAGAGCCAATGATCAAGGATTGATACTCGCCACAGAAGAAGAAAACTAAACTCAATATATATTATCAACTGTTTTTTTATGATTGGGATATAGGTTGAGTCCTGTATCCCTTTTCTTTAAAATAAATTTTCACTTTTAAAATTATTATATCATGACAGAAATAGCCCCAATCTTTTATAAAGCGATAGGTGCCGAAATAGAAATATTTAATCATTGTGATGTCTTGAAACTCCCATTGTTATTAAAAGGACCTACAGGAACCGGAAAGTCTAGGTTTGTAGAATACATGGCAGAAAGCTTGAATAAAAAACTAATTACTGTAAGCTGCCACGAGGAAACATCTTCTACCGATTTGATTGGGAGATTTATCATAAAAGGAGCAGAAACAGTTTGGATAGATGGTCCACTTACAATTGCAGTTAAAAATGGATATTTACTCTATCTGGACGAAGTAGCGGAAGCCAGACCAGATGTTATTGTTGCAATTCACTCACTTACCGATCATAGGAGAGAGTTATTTGTCGATAAACTTGGAGAAACCATCAAGGCTCATCCGGATTTTCTTTTGGTAGCATCTTTCAATCCGGGGTATCAAAAAGGATTCAAGGAATTGAAACCTTCAACTAGACAACGATTTGTTGCTGTTTCATTTGATTACCCTCAACCGAAAATTGAAGTTGAAATCCTAATTCAAGAAACGGGAATTGATAAAGATATTGCTGAAAAATTAGTGAAAATAGGAAATAAAATAAGAAATCTTACCGAGCTAGGTCTTACCGAAACTGTTTCTACCCGATTGTTGGTAGATGCTGCAAAACTTATACACAATGGTCTTGCCAAAAGATTAGCTGTACATATTGCCGTGATAGAACCACTTTCCGACGAACTGGAAACAGTACAAGCACTGAAAGATTTGAGCGACTTGATGATATAGTTACAAAATAGTATAAAAACAAAGAGTTATGGGTTTGGAATTAGATGAAATTATTTTTAAAAAAGTTATTAAATACTTTAAAAATAAAAAAAGAAATAATGTAGAAATCATCGATAAAAAGGTAGAACTAAATGATGTAAAAGCTAAACTCACGCTAATAGCAAGGGCTGTAAGCGGTTTTGCAATAGACATCTATCCTGCCGAAAAAGAAGGTGGCTACAAAGATGAGCATTACTTTTTGCCAGAATGCTGTTATCTTTTTGATACCTATGAGCAAAATTGCAAATTTTATATTTTCCGAACCTTATACCTTTGCATACAAAAGCAATTGGGACTAAATTGGGATACGGAAAACTATCAAGAAGAAAATAGTTATTTGAAAGCCGAGGAAACTTCAAAAATTGTTCTAGAACAATTGTTTTTTGAATTTCCAAACCTAGAAAAAGATTATGTTTTTTTTATAATGAACATTCCTTTGGACAAAAAAACTAATCTGCCACAAACCTCATGGCTTTTTGGAAAATGGATGAAAAATTCCCCTCCATCAAAAAACCAAAAGTCCCTTGAAAATTTTCATGATACGCTTAATGAATTATCTCAAAATATCGAACCCAAAACTATAATACAAGCCAAAGGTGTAGAAGAAATAAACTCCTTGACTATCGATAAAAAACAGTACGAGGAAAATATCCTATTACACAATTTTGAGAAAATAGAATCAGCAGAAGAATTCAATGGGAATTGGAAAGACTTTGATGGCAAAGATGACCTGAAAGACCATCATGACGCTTTGGAAGAAATGAATATGAAATATACCGTAAGGGTAGATGATACGGTACACTCCGTTTTTCAAGCAGATTTTATAGAAAATACTTCTGTTGCCGAAAGTGCCGAGGTGGACGAAAAAGGATACCATTTGAAATATGATGAATGGGATTATAAAAAAAGAATTTACAAAACCAATTTTTGCAAAGTATATCCCAAAACTCAACTGAAATCCAATACTTTGTATTATGAAAAAACAATGTCCAAATACAAAACCACTTTGTTGGGTTTGCGAAAAATGCTCGCCAATGTCAATAACAGAATGTTACAACATAGACGACAAATACAAGGCGAACATTTTGATTTAGATGCTATTACAGATTTATATACAGATATACATTCCAAGATTACTCCCGATGAAAGAGTCTATCTTACGCAGCGAAAAAAAGAAAAAGATATTGCTATTTTGTTGCTATTGGATTTGAGTCTTTCTAGCGATGGTTATGCAGCAGGAAACAGAGTGATAGATGTGGAAAAAGAAGTGTCAATATTGTTTGGCGAAATTCTTCATGAGTTTGATATTGATTTCTCTATTGATGGTTTCTCTTCCAAAACCCGAAACTATACTACCTATATTACCCTGAAAGATTTTAATGAAAATTGGCAACAAGCTAAATTGAAAATTGGAGCTGCGGAACCTGTTGGTTATACCAGGATTGGTCCGGCTCTTCGACACGCAGGAGCTAGATTACAGAAATCTTCTGCAAAAAACAAATGGATTATTCTCCTTTCCGACGGAAAACCAAATGATTTCGACAAATACGAGGGTCAATACGGGATACAAGACATAAAACAAGCACTTCGAGAACTCAACGAGCAGCATATCAATTCCTATGCACTTGCAATAGAAACACAGGCAAAATACTATTTGCCACAAATGTTCGGACAAAATCATTATCAAATCCTTACCTCGCCTGTTGCATTGTTGCAATCATTAGCAAAACTGTATGAAAAAATCAAACATCAATAGTCAAATAGTTTTTTTTAAACCATGAACAATACCAAATCTATATTTTACCCTCCTGGTGGAATACTCATCTGGATAGTCATCTTTGTAGAACTTATTACTTTCGGAATGGCGATTGCCGGATTGGTTTATTACGGTTCTTTGGACAGGTCGATCTACCACCAAGAAAGCCAATTACTCAACAAGCCGATAGCGACCATCAATACGATATTGTTGCTTACAGGTGGTTATTTTGCCGCCAAAGCAGTGCAATGTTTTAAAGAAAAATCATTTGAAAAAACTTCAAAATTTTTATTAGGGGCAAGTTTTTCTGGTGTAGGTTTTCTTTTACTAAAATTAGTGGAGTATTATCAAAAGATTGAGGCTGGACTTACCATGAATCATAGCCCTTTTTTTATGAATTATTGGTTGCTTACCGGCTTTCATTGGTTGCATGTACTGGTAGGAGTAATTATTTTATTGCTGATGAGAAACACCATTGTCAAAAAACGAAATCACGCTTCCTTGGAAGATTTGGAGGCTGGTACTGCTTTTTGGCATATGTGCGACCTTATTTGGTTGTTGTTATTTCCTATTCTTTATCTTTTATTTTAAAGCCATGAAAGAAAAATCATTCATCACCTTTTCTATTCTTATACTTTTCACAATTATTGGAGCGTTTTTATCTGCTTTACCACTTTCCAAAACAATTGTTGTGTCAATTGTAATATTCTCAATAATCAAATTTTTATTGGTTGCTTTTCAATTTATGGAAATAAAGAAAGCTCATTTTTTTTGGAAGTTTTTATTGGTTTTTTACATTATTATTTTGTCTTCCGTGTTTTTTGTTTTTCTTTAAATTTTATAATTTAATACAAATTTGATTTCCCATATTTTTTATAACTTTACGAAAAATATAAACACTATGAAAATCATTAACACATCAAAAGGAATTTTACTATTATCATTAATTAATTTTTTAGGATTACAAGCACAAAACAGAGATTTTAATATCAATTTCAGTAGCGAAGGAGATGTGAAAGCTATGGGAATAATTAAGATTGACCTTACACAAAACAAGTCCAAACTCATGGGAACTGCAAATTATGCAACCAACAATGGACAGTTGGATACAGGTGTGCTTTCTGTTGATGGCTATGTGAAAAACAAAATTGCATATATCAGTTTTTATGACCAAAAAGGAAGAGCGTTAGCCAACGGAACTCTTTACTACACCGATGATAATACTGTGAAATTTAACCAAAAAACAAATTCGGACCAATTGCCCAAAATTGCCTATCTCTATGCTCCAATATTCAATCAACAACCAACCAAACCAGCACCTGTTGTTAAAAATTTCAATAATAATTTTACTGTAAAATGTACCAATAAAGAAGATGTTGCAGCAAAAGGAAAATTCGATTTGGAAATTGTTCAAAAAGGTATCAAAATAGAAGGAGTTTCTAGGTACAGCAAATTTTCAGATGGTTCCAATTCTGGTTTGATGTCTGTGAATGGTTATGTGAAAAAGGGAATTGCCTATATCCGATTTCGAGATCAAAAAGGAAACACTCTGGCTGATGGAGAGTTGCAATACGATGGGAAAAATATTGTATTTAGGCAAACTTCCTTTTCAGAATTTGTGCCTCATTCTGCTACTTTGCAAAAGTAATGACCAATTCCATATTATTTGCTATTGAATTGCAATAAGAAATGAATTTGCAATTTTAATAACAACATTCGTGTTTTTTTTGAGTTGATTATTTTTGTTGTATCATGACTTTCTTTATATTTGTTGAATTGTGAAATGTACTTCACACCAAATGAATATCAATTACCATGAAACTAAATATAACAAACGAAACAGGAAAGCTGAAATCTGTTGTGCTAGGACAACCCAAATCTATGGGACCCAATCCAACACTGGAAGAAAGCTATGATGCCAAATCCTATCATACAATAGCTCATGACAGCTATCCTACGGAAATAGATATTGTTGCAGAAATGGATGCTTTCGAATCTGTTTTGAAAAAATATGGGGTAGAAGTCTTACGACCATCAATCATACAGGATTATAACCAAGTTTTTGCAAGAGATGTAGCTTTTGTGATTGATGACAAAATGATAATTTCAAATGTTATAAAAGACCGTTCCGATGAACAAGAAGCCTACCAAAATATTTTCGAAAAAGTAGAGTGGAGAAAAATCATTAACCTACCCGAAACTGCACATATCGAAGGAGGAGATGTAATCGTTTGGGACGATTTTATTTTTATAGGCACTTGTTTCTCCGAAGATTATAGAACTTATAAAACCGCCAGAACCAACGAATACGCCATTGATATCTTAAAAGAATATTTCCCAAAAAAAAGAATTATCGATTTGGATTTGAAAAAAGATGACAGAGTGCCTTACAAAGGTGTTTTGCATTTGGATTGCACCTTCAACCCTATTGGAAAAGACAAATGTATTATCTATAAAAATGGGTTTGTAGATGAAAGTGATTACCGATTGATTTTGGATATCTTTGGAGAAGAAAATTGTTTTCATATCAACGACGAGGAAATGTTCGAAATGAATCCTAATATTTTTTCAATTTCTCCAGAAGTGATTGTTTCGGACAAATCCTTTACCCGTATGAATGATTTTTTAAAGAATGAGTGGAATTTTACCATAGAAGAAATTCCTTATCGAGAAATATCCAAAATGGGAGGATTGTTAAGATGTTCTACCATGCCATTGGTAAGAGAGTAGTTTTTTTTAATAGAAAAACGGATACTAAACTTTTTTTCGTGATCTAATTTCTAAAAGTAAAAAAGCCAAACCTCCCCCACAGATTGATAGACTAATCCCTAAAATCGTAGTACCAATAATGTATTGGTAGAAATGGTTTTTGAAAAAAGAAAAAGAAAATTGCTCCGCAGTAATAGTGGTTGGGCTATTTACAAAAGGAGAACCAATAGACAATGCGGTTGCTACTACAAAAGGAAATAGTGGCGGAATGGAAATCCTAGTGAATAGAAATGAGATAACCTTGTTTAGCCGAAAGATACTTGCTAAAAAAAATACAATAAAAGCATGAAAACCATAAAATGGAGTTACCCCAATCAGTAATCCTAATGAAATAGACAAAGCCTTGTTCTTGTTACTGCCTTTCGATTCCAAAATATTTTCTACAAAAAATCTTCTCCAACCTTTTTGGCGGAAATATCGATACAAAATCTTTGGTTGTAGAAGTATTTTTTTAATAGCTCTATTTTGAATTGGCAAAAATATAGTTTTCAAATTAAAGTTATCAAAAAAAATCATCTCAATTAAAATTAACTCAAAATTCTAAATGCAAGAGAAGTTGTCCATCATTATCCTAAAAGAGTACAATCAAAAAATTTCTTTAATTTTGCAAACATACATTTTGATATGGAAGAGTCTGTCCGAATTAATAAATACCTTAGCGAATCGGGATTTTGTTCCAGAAGGGAAGCCGACCGTTTGATTGATGCTCAACAAGTTTTGGTTAATGGTAAAATTCCCGAAATGGGAACTAAAATAAGTGTAGGAGATATAGTAACCGTCAATGGTAAAATTATTACAAAGCAACAGGAATCTTTTGTGTATCTCGCTTTGCACAAACCAGTTGGGATAGAATGTACTACCAATACTACTACCCGAAATAATATCGTTGATTATATGAAATATCCCAAAAGGATTTTCCCAGTTGGCAGGTTGGACAAGGCAAGTGAAGGACTTATCATCATGACCAATGACGGGGATATTGTAAATAAAATATTGAGAGCAAAAAACAATCACGAAAAAGAGTATATTGTTACAGTGGACAAGCCAATCAGTCCACAATTCCTAAAAAAAATGTCCGGAGGTATCCCTATTTTGGACACCATGACCAAAAAATGCAAAGTAGAGAAGCTATCCGAAAGAGTTTTCAGTATCATACTAACCCAAGGTCTGAACAGGCAAATCCGCAGAATGTGCGAATATTTGGGCTATGAAGTAAAGAAACTAAAAAGAATTAGGATAATGAATATTCGGTTGGATATTCCTTATGGAAAATACAGAGAATTAACCCCCGAAGAACTGAATACGCTCAATGATTCTATTGGTTATTCCAGCAAAACAGAAGAAGCTAGTTGGTAAATTTACTAATCAGCAAACCAAGTTCTTCTAAAATTTTTATTTGTCCAGATGAAATTCGAATATTCCACCATCAAACTTCCTGTGGAAGATATACTTTTAAGGGAAAAAGGTAGTAAATTTATTGGTTTTGCTTATCCGTTACAACAGGAGGGAGATGCGAAAAAATACTTGACCCAACTTTGGGAACTCCATCCGAAAGCCACGCATATTTGCTATGCTTATAGAGTCGGATTGCAAGGAGAAATTCATAGAGCAAATGACGATGGAGAACCTTCCGGAAGTGCAGGTTTGCCAATATACAATCAATTGTTGGCTCATGAAGTTACCAATGTTTTGGTTGCTGTTGTTAGGTATTATGGTGGTACAAAATTAGGCGTTTCCGGATTGGTAAAAACTTATAAAGAGTCGGCTAAAATGACTTTGGAGTCAGCAGAAATTATTACCAAAGAATTAGAAGGAAAGTTGAAAATAATATTTGATTACCATCAACAAAATACAATTTTCACTTTTCTCAATAAAAATGAAGCACAAATACTGGAATTTAACACAGAAGAAAAATGCAGTATTGTTACATCATTTAAAATGATAAAAAAAGAAAGCATCTCCGAAAAACTTTCAGAGATGCAAAATATAGAATTCCAATTTTTGGATTAATCTCTCCTGTTACCCATCAACATCGATGCGAAATATATAAGTTGAGCCAAAGAACCCAAAGCAGCAACGACATAAGTTCTGGCTGCCCATTTCAGAGCATCTTTTGCACCATCTTGTTCTTCCCTACTTACAGTACCGGAGTTTTCCAACCACGCCAACGCTCTGTTACTGGCATCGTATTCCACAGGAAGTGTTACAAAAGCAAATAGAGTAGTTACAGCAAACAATACAACTCCAATTGCTAGGACGGTTTTGTTGCCACTCATTGCCATTACTGCAATTCCACCCATCAGTATCCATTGCATAAGATTAGATGCTATATTAACAGCAGGAACCATTTTCGAACGAAATTCCAACATGGAGTAGCCTACCTTGTGTTGTACAGCATGTCCACACTCGTGGGCTGCAACAGCTGCAGCAGCGGCATTTCTTTCCATATATACGCCTTCGGACAAGTTCACGGTTTTGTTGGCAGGGTTGTAGTGATCGGTCAATTGACCAGGCACAGAAATTACTTGTACATCATTGATGCCATTGTCTCGCAACATTTTTTCTGCAATTTCTTTTCCAGACATTCCGTTTCGTAAATTGAGTTTGGAATAATACTCGAATTTGGATTTTAATTTGTGTTGGATATACATACTCGCTAAGAATACAATACCAATTACTAAATAATAACTTCCCATTTTATTGAATTTTTAACTTTTTATTAATGTAAAAAACATGCCAAAGATGGAAAAAATTATTTTAATGTTTATATTTGTGATAATAATTTGGCAATGCAAGATTTAGAAATACAAAAAGTAGAAAACAAAAAAGATTTGATGGACTTCATACAATTTCCGATGAGGTTGTACAAAGGTAATCCCAACTATGTTCCACCATTGATTTCCGATGAAAAAAATATTTGGGACACCAACGAGAATCCGGCACTTGAGTATTCGGAATTTCAACTATTCGTAGTCAAACGCAAAAATGAAATTGTTGGAAGGATTGCCGTAATCATCAATCACAAAGAATCCCAAGAATTAGGAGTAAATAAAGTAAGGTTTGGGTGGCTGGATTTTATCGATGACCAAAAAGTTTCCAAAATGCTAATTGATATTGCAATACAATATGCAAAAGAAAATAACATACACCAAATAGAAGGACCAATGGGTTTTACCAAT
>JAFDZJ010000355.1 GCA_018266965.1 Bacteroidota bacterium | reverse complement strand
TCCTTCTTGTAGTAATTTATCTTTATAAATTTCTCTTGGATTAGGGTGTTTTGCGATTGCTTTGTATAGATTAGGTTGGGTAAATCTTGGTTCGTCGCCCTCGTTGTGTCCATATTTTCTGTAACCCAAAAGGTCTATATACACATCTTTTCCGAATTTGGCACGGAAATCAGCAGCAAATCTTATGGCATGTACTACCGCTTCTACATCGTCATCGTTCACATGCATTACAGGTGAGTCGGTTACTTTTGCAATATCTGTACAGTACATAGAAGATCTTGCATCTAAATAATTAGTAGTAAAAGATACTTGGTTATTAACTACAATATGTATAGTACCACCGGTTTTGTAACCGTCCAGAGTCATCATTTGTGCAATTTCATAAACAATTCCTTGTCCTGCAATAGCACCATCGCCATGGATTACGATTGGTAATACTTTTTTATAATCTTGGTATTCTACATCTACTTTGGCTCTACAAATTCCTTCGACTAGGGCTGCAACAGTTTCCAAATGCGATGGATTGGGTGTAAGATTTATTTTTACCTCTTCTCCACTTTCGGTTTTTATAGATTTTGATGCACCCAAATGGTATTTAACATCGCCGGAGAAAACATCTTCTTCAAATTCTTTTCCTTCGAATTCGGAAAAAATTTGTTTGTAGGATTTCCCAAAGATATTGGTAAGTACATTTAGCCTTCCTCTGTGTGCCATACCTAGTACAACCTCATCTACACCGAGTTGAGAAGAGCGAGTTATCAATTGATCCAATGCTGGGATTAGCGACTCCCCTCCTTCCAATGAAAATCTTTTTTGCCCTACAAATTTTGTATGTAGATAGTTTTCAAAAGCAGATGCTTGGTTGAGTTTGCTAAGGATTTCGATTTTTTCTTTTGCTACTAATATTGGGTGGTTGTTGTTTTTTTGAATCCACGATTTTATAAATTCTTTTTCTTCAACATTCAATATGTGCATATACTCCACCCCGATAGAATCGCAATAGATATTTGTAAGTTGATTGATGATGTCTTGCAAAGAAGCCGCACCAGTCATACCGATTTCTACTGCCGAATTGAATTTTTTATCCAAATCACTATTTGATAAGCCAAAATTTTCTATTTCCAAAGTTGGGAAATGGTTTCTTCTGGTTCTTACGGGATTGGTTTTGGTAAATAGATGTCCTCTACTTCGGTAAGCTTCTATAAGATTAACAACTTTGAATTCTTTTAGGATTTCATCGGAAACACCATTGTTGGTAACTGATGTTTGTGCATATTGCGTTACCGAAAAATCGTGGTCGCTGTAGTTTTCCAATGCGAAATCAAAACCTTGAAAGAAAGATTTCCAAGAAGGTTCCAAAGAATCTGGAGATACTAAATATTGTTGGTATAAATCCTCAATTAGCTGAGAATGAGCTGCATTTAGGAATGAAAATTTGTCCATTTCGTACAGGTTGTCTGTTGGGGTGTGTATTTTTTATTATAAAACACAAATGTATAAATAATTTGTGAGTTGGAAAAAGTTTTTTTAATCAATTATTTAATGATAAACTGGCATAATAATTTTCATCATGCAATCTTTGCCTTCCTCTGGTGTTTCCACAAAAGATTCTACAATATCGCCATTTCTCATATTTTCGGATTTTGCTTTTTGCATCAATTGTTGAATTGCTTTTGTCCTACCTGCAAAATTACCTTTGTAGTAGATTACAAATGCTTGTGTTGCATTTTGAGTTCTGAAACTGAAACTATTATCCGAAACGCTTACTTTTTTGGAAATTGGAATACCATAAAAATAGGATATTTCTTTGTTTTTTAATTCATTAGGAGGAATAATCATCACAGGAAGTCCATATTCGTCTTCTTTTTTTCCCAAATCCAATTTCACAAAATTAGTTACCTTGTTATGGTTCATGATGATATTTTTTATGAGATTATCTTTTTTGTTATTGGCACTAACATTCACACCCAATAAAAGTTGAGTTGGGATATTCTCCGACATGATGGAGTCGTATTTTATATTGGCAAGTTGTTGGTCTTTCAATACTTTATTACTCAATAATGCACTTAGATTATTCATACTTTTGCTAATATTTTCCTCCGTGAAATTATCGATGATTAAATTGAGTGGTCTTTTGAAGTATGACTGTTGTGGTGTGTGAATTTTCCAAACCAAATGGGTACTGTTTTCAGAAGTTTTTTTAAATTTAATATCAATTAAAAAAGGTTTTTCGTACGGTTCCAAAAACAATTGATAGCGAATGGTCTTGTTGGGATTGACATATCGGAGATATAACTCGCCAGATTTCAAGCTATTTTTACTGTTTTTGAAGGCGATTGAACTCCCGATTCCTTCATAAGGAGTAAAGTAGCTAATTGCCATATCTTTGTCATTAGAAAAATAATCATTCCATCTGGTAAAATCTTGCAAATTATCGAACTGTAGAAATACTTTTTCCACAGGATATTGTATATTTTTTTCCAATACCAATTCTTTGCTGTCTTCAACAAAATACATGGAAGCAGAATATAGAATAAATAGAATGAATGTGAGTAATAGAATAATTTTGTACCAACGCATAAGGCAAAAATATAAAAAATGTGATAAATTTCTACATTTATCACATTTTTATTCATTAAAATAACAACTAATGCTGTTATTCATCTCCTTTTGGGACTGGGTATTTTTCAGTAAAACAACCGAAACAATAGTTTTCCGAGCCTAGGATTTTTATTAAATTTTCCACACTCAAAAATTCTAATGAGTCCACACCCAAATATTTGGTAAGTTCTTCTTTGCTCATATTGGCAGAGATTAGGTCGTCTTTGGTTGGAGTGTCTATTCCCAAATAACAAGGAGCAATAATCGGAGGCGAAACGCTACGGAAATGTATTTCCTTGGCACCAGCTTCCTTCATTATTTTTACCAATCGCATAGAAGTTGTTCCACGGACAATAGAGTCATCTATTATTACTATTCTTTTACCTTTGATTTCCGAAACTATTGGGTTCAATTTCAAATTGACAATTCTTTCCCTCATTTCCTGTGTTGGTACTATAAAACTTCTACCTATGTATCTGTTTTTTATGAGTACCGGTCGAAAAGGTATGCCTGATGCTTTGGAAAAACCGATTGCTGCCGGAACTCCGGAGTCGGGTACGCCAATGACTAAATCTGCTTCTACTGGAGCTTGTTCCCAAATTTTTTCTCCGGATTTTTCACGGATTTCGTGTACATTAACTCCTTCCAGTGTAGAGTCGGGTCTTGCGAAATAAATATACTCGAAAGAGCAAATTCTTTTTTCGCAATTTTCTTT
>JAFDZJ010000354.1 GCA_018266965.1 Bacteroidota bacterium | reverse complement strand
CCAATCCGATTATTGTACAATGATGTGAGCAATGCTTCACTTTTCCAAATTGAAAATTCTATGATTGCTTTGCCTAATGGATTGATGAAACCTTTGAAAGAATTTGCCACCGTGAAAGTAAGTTCCGGAGTTGCCGAAGTCAAAAGAGAAGATTTGCAAACTTTGGGGATTGTTACCGCAAGATTGGACAATGGAGATTTGGGAGGCACCATAAAAGAAATTCAAAATAAAATTGACAAAAATATCCAACTTCCAACAGGATATTCCATTGTCTATGGTGGAGCTTATGCCGACCAACAACAGTCTTTCCGAGAATTGTTATTGATATTGGTTATATCCAGCCTATTGGTTTTTACGGTAATTTTATTTTTATTTAGAAATATAAAAGTTGCCCTAATTATTTTGTTAATATCGGTATTGGGAATTTCCGGATCCTACATTTTATTATTTCTAACAGGGACACCGCTCAATGTAGGAAGTTACACCGGATTGATAATGATAGTCGGTATCATCGGCGAAAATGCCATTTTTACTTATCTACAATTTATGGATACTCTACCAGAAAAAGGTCAGGAAAAAGCATTGATATACGCCATTAGCACCAGATTAAGACCCAAACTTATGACAGCAATTGGAGCGATAATCGCACTAATTCCTTTAGCATTAGGAATAGGAACCGGAGCCCAAATGCACCAACCTTTGGCTATTGCAGTTATCGGCGGATTTTTGGTTGCATTACCTTTGTTGCTCATCGTATATCCTAGTTTGTTGAATAAAATAAATTTAGACAAGAAAGAAGAGTACGAAAATGAAAAAAGATAGTAGTTTTGTATAAAAAATTATACAATGCTTTATTTACAGTCTTTTGTTTGCAATCCATTTTCAGAAAATTCTTATATTCTTTATAACGAAAATAAAAATGCCTACATCATCGATCCTGGAAATTTCACGCAAAATGAAACTGATTCAATTTCAAATTTCATAAACAAAAATGAGCTACAAGTAAAAGGCATCTTGCTTACTCATGCACATATAGACCATGTATTAGGATTACAATGGGCATACAACAAGTATGATTGTCCAGTACTCCTGCATCCTTTGGAAAAAGAAATACTGGACAGAAATCCTATGACTGCTCAACAATTTGGTTTTAAATTTTCAGCGTTTTCAGGAGAAATTATTTTTGTTGATGAAAACAAAACCCTAATTTTAGATGATGATGAATTAAAGGTTTATTTCGTTCCAGGTCATTCGCCAGGATCAATAGCTTTCCATTGTGAAAAACAAAATTTTGTTATTTCCGGAGATGTACTTTTCCAAGGGAGTATCGGCAGAACAGATTTGTACAAAGGAAATCACGAACAATTGTTAGAAAGTATTCGTACACAACTTTTTGTATTGAATGATGAAACAGAAGTTTTTTCAGGACACGGAAACTCAACAACCATTGGTTTTGAAAAGCTACACAATCCTTTTTTTTAAAATTAATTCTTCAAACTGAATGATTAAAAAATTCAAGAATAATGTAACCTACCATTTTTTTTCTTGGGTAATTGTATTTTACTAAAACCTCATCACATCTTTCACTACTCCACCGTTTTGGGTGTGTTGCAAAAGTTCGGATTCTATGTAAGATTTATCGAAATGTTCAATTGGAAACAATCATGATGAATTTCCGTCATATTTCTTTTCTAAAATAAAAATATAATTTAACTTTTGTTTCAAAATTTTGTCTAAAAAAATAAACCATAAATTCTCAACATGAAACTAAAAATTACTCTCCTATCAATTCTAATTGTATTTGTTTCTTTTTCTTGTAGGAATGACAATACCATACAAGAACAAGTTAATCCTCTGCCGACCAATATATATTACCCACCACTTGTAGGAAAAACTTGGGAAACTATTGCTCCGGAGAAATTAGGTTGGGATATTTCTAAACTGAATGATGCCATAGATTTTGTAGCAAATAACAACTCTTCAGCTTTCATCATTTTATGGAAAGGAAGGATTGTTGTAGAAAAATATTGGTTAAATACCAACGATGAAACTTCTAACAAAATTTTTTCTGCTACCAAAAGTATGAGTGCTTTTTTGGTAGGACTTGCCCAAGAACAAGGAAAACTAAATATCAACGACAAGGTAAGTCAATATTTAGGAAACGGATGGTCCAATGAAAACCAAGCACAAGAAAGCCAAATCACTATAAAACAGTTGATTACCATGACAAGTGGATTGGGAGATAACTTAGGCTATGATGCTCCTGCAGGTAGCAAATGGTATTACAACACGGTTGCTTATCATAAAATTTACGATGTATTGTCAGCGGCTTACAACCAAACCAACACACAATATACACAACAACAATTGTGGAGTAAAATCGGAATGCAAAATTCGTTTTGGGATACCGAACCCGGCAATGGACCGACAATGTCTTGCTCTGGTAGAGATATGGCAAGATTTGGACTACTCATTCAATCCAACGGAAAATGGGACGGAACTACAATAATGAACGATTCCAATTATTTCCAGAACATGACCAATACTTCTCAAAATTTCAACCAATCGTATGGATATTATTGGTGGTTGAATGGGAAAAACTCGTACATGTTACCTGGAAGTTCGGGTACAATTTTCAACGGAAGCCTCTTCCCGAATGCTCCAAATGACTTAATTGCTGCACTTGGGCATGGCGACAAGAAAATATATGTTTGCAAAAGCAAAGACTTGGTTGTTATCCGACACGGCATGCCTTCCAATTACCCTGTAACCTACGCTTTATCCGATTTTGACAATATTTTATGGACAAAACTTTCCGCTGCCATTCATTAATTATAATAATTTTTTTAAAACTTTTGGAGTAGTAAAAATAGACTAAAGCCTCATCACATCTTTCACTACTCTACCATTTTGGGTGTGTTGCAAAAGTTCGGATTCTATGTAAGATTTTTTTCAATTCTTGTCTATTATTAGACAATAGGAATTGTGATAAATAAACAATTTTTAAAAAATCAAATATCATTACATTCTTCAATGTATGAATCTTCGTATTTTAATATAATAGAATTTCTTAACCCAACTATTTCAATATATTGAGATAATAAATCCTTTAATTCCATCATTGAAACATTCAATTGTGAACAATCATATTGAATTACCTTCCTATTTTTCTGTAAAATAAAAATATTTTGATTTTGCTTAATTTCAATTTCTGTAATATTCCTCCATTGTACAAGGTGATATCCTAATATTTTTATTCCCTCTTTACTAATAATTAAATCTGGTAATAAATAACTTAAAATTAGCTTCACTAACCAACCTAAAACTAATATAACACCTACAAAAACAACGACACCATGTTTGTATTTTTCATCAAAATAGTACAGTTTACAAACCCCATAAAAAAGACTTAAACACAAAAAGAATATTTTAGTTAATATGAACTTTTGTCGTCGTAATTTTATCATTTACATTTTTTTGAAAATGGACATAGTCAATTGATTTCAAATTTTAAAACCTCATCACATCTTTCACTACTCCACCGTTTTGGGTGTGTTGCAAAAGTTCGGATTCTATGTAAGATTTTATTTCATTTTCTTGTCCGTTATTGGGGAAAAGCAAATGTACATTTGCTCCTGCATCTAATGTAAAAAACAGGGGCAAATTGGTTTCTTTTCTGAAATTCCAAATTTTGTTGATGACTTCCATCGTTCCGGTTTTCATCAGGATAAAAGCAGGTTCGCTCATCATCATCATAGCGTGTAAGGTAAGAGCTTCATGTTCTACCAATTGGATAAATTTCTGTAAATCACCAGTTTTCAAAATTTCTTTCATCGGAACAAAATTTTCTCTTGCCTCCTGAAATCTTCTTTCTGCATAAGGATTTGCATCCATCAAACCGTGTCCTACAGTAGAAGAAACCGTTTTCTGACCTTCGTGGATAAGCAATACCCAATCATTGAAATTTTTGAAAACAGGATGTATTTTCTCATTCGGATATTGTACAGCAAATAGATCCGAACTGCCCATAACTTCATCGGTTTCCCCCCAAACTACCAATCCATCATACAGACTTCTACAAGCCGAACCGCTTCCTAATCTGGCTAGGAAAGATGCTTTTTTTGTTTTAAATTCTTTTTCAATTCCATTAGAAAAAATGTCATCAAAATCCATCAAACATTTGGCTATCGCTCCAAAACCCGACGCCGAACTGGCAATTCCGGAAGAGTGAGGAAAGGTATTTTCTGTTTTGATGATGTATTTCCCTTTCAGAATCCATGGTAAATAAAGCTCTATATTTTTGAAATATTTTTCAATTTTTTCAGCAAATTTTACTTCTTCTTTTCCAGCCAAAAAAGTTTGAACAGAAAAAGGTTCATCAGCAAAAAACTCTATTTTTGTTATGGTATGACAATGGTTAAGGGTATAGGAAATACTAGGGTTGGCAGGGATTTGTCCTTCATATTTACCCCAATATTTGATGAGGGCAATATTGCTGGGACACGAAGCAGTAACTTCTACTGATGAAATTTTGTATTCTGAATTTTGAGGGATGAAATTTTGTGTCATAATGTTATTCTTGGGAGATTATCTTTATTTATTGAACAATAAATTATTTATTAAAAAATAGTATCTTCTCTTATTTATCAACCTTAATTACAAAGAATGTTCGGAGAGATGTTTTTCTATTCAAATACATTTTTTTTATATTTACATCAATCAATTTTTCAATAAGCTTGAATTAAAACTTCTGAAGGAATATGTAATTTTTCTGTTAATTTACGAATCATTTCAAGGGACAATTTTCTTTTACGATTTAATATTTCACTTGCTCTGCTTTTTAGACCAATTACTTCGGCTAAATCGTTTTGAGAATAATCTAATTGTTCCATTCGAAATTTTATTGCCTCAATGGGATCAGGAAGTTCAATAGCATAATGTTCATTTTCATAATTCTCAATTAAAATTCCCAAAATTTCTAATTCATCTCCTTCTTTTGTTCCCGGTACAGCATCAAAAATTTTCTCAAGTCTTTCTAAAGATTGATGGTAATCTTGTTCTGTTTTTATAGGTTTTAATTTCATTTGCTTAAATTTTGTTTGCGTCTATTTTATCATATTCGGAATGTGTCCCTATAAATCTTATCCAAATCATTTGATATTGAAAATTAAATTTCACAATTAGTCTATAACTATTACCCTTTATATTAAAACAAACTCTATTATCTTCTAAAATACTTACACTCGGATATTCAGTTTTCAACTCATTCAAATTTTTCCATTTCGCATGATCTGCTTCTTGATACCACGATTTTAGTTGCTGTTCACAATCTGAATGTTTCTCCCAAAACTCTCGTAATATTTTCTTTGCAATAACTCTCAATGGTAAATATTTTTACAAATATAAATTTTAATTCCCAATATGGGAAATTATTTAGAGGTATTTTTGTAAATATCAAATTATTTTGTTGAGAAATATTAAACATTTACAAGAAATAAATTGCATAAATTGATTAATTAGAAAGGACTATAATTCTTTTTTCAATAAATTAATTAGAGTTTCCTTGGAAGGCAATACGGTAAGATATTTACTAGCATAGATCTGTGTATTATTTTCAGGTAAAGTAAATTCCACTACTGCATCACTTTTGTTCTGACAAAGTATGATACCTATCGTTTTATTTTCGTCATCTAATTTTATTTTTCTATCATAATAATTCACATACATTTGCATTTGTCCAATATCTTGGTGCTTCAATTCACCAACTTTTAAATCTATCAACACAAAACATTTCAATATTCTGTTGTAGAAAACCAAATCTATTCGGAAGTGCTTCTCATCAAAGCTAATTCTTTTCTGTCTTGCGACAAATGTAAATCCTGTGCCTAATTCTAATAAAAAATGCTCCAATTTATCAATTAATCTCTGTTCTAGTTCATTTTCTGAATAGTAACTCTGTACTTCTATTCCTAAAAACTTTAAGATATATGGGTCTTTTATTGCATCTTGAGGTTTTTCTAAAACTTGTCCTGAAATAGCCAATTGATAGACATCGCCTTTATCCTTACTAAAAGAGAGTCTTGTAAACAGTGCCGAGTCATATTGCCTTTCTAATTCCCTCAAACTCCAATTATTCTTCAAAGATTCTAGTTCATAAAATTTTCTTTCCAATTCATCATCTATTCGCATAAGTTTTAGATAGTGCGACCAACTGAGTTTGAATTCGTCAGACAGTGTCTGACCAATTTGTAAAGTCAATTTTTGAGAATAAACCAAATAAAATTGACGCATTTGTTTGAGATTGGTTACAGAAAAACCTTTTCCAAAATCACTGGTCAAACTTTTGGATAACTCCACCAATATTTGACTTCCGTAATTGGCTCTACTTTGTCCATTTTGTTCGTCCTCTACTATCATTCTACCAATTTCGAAATAGGTAATAACCATAGTATTATTAATAGAGTAAAGTACTTTTTTTCTTGCCTCAATTAAAAATTGAGAAATTTTTGTTTTCAAATTCTTTGAAGAAAGTTCCATCTATCTCGATTTTGGTTTACAAATAAAATTTAAGATTTGAAATAATTTAAACTGAAAAAAATCAAGCATACATACTATCTATCAATTCTTTATATTTATGCAAAACGATATTTCTTTTTATTTTCAAAGTTGGGGTTATTTCTCCGCTAGAAATTTCAAACTCCGAAGGCATCAAAACAAATTTCTTTACTTTTTCCACTCCGGAAAGTTCTTTTTGTACTTCTTCAATTTTTGATTTGTACAGTTCTTTTATTTGTGTTAATTCAACAATTTCTTTCCAATTGGTAAAAGGGATATTCATTTCTTTGAGTTTTTCTTGAAGAAATTCAAAATTTGGAACTATGAGTGCTGCCACAAAAGGTTTGTCTTCTGCCACCAACATCACTTGTTGCACCAAATTGTTATTGGAAAGCAAATTCTCAATCGGTTGCGGTGCAATATATTTTCCGTTAGAAGTTTTCATCAAATCCTTTATTCTATCGGTGATAACAAGGTTTCCTTTTTCATCAAACTTCCCGGCATCTCCGGTACGGAACCAACCATCTTCTGTGAAAACTTTTGCAGTTTCTTCCGGCAAGTTGTAGTAACCTTTCATTACGCCATCTCCTTTGGCTAGGACTTCTTCGTTTTCGCCAATTTTTATTTGGGTATTTCCCAATGGTTTTCCGGCAGTACCATGTTCATAATTTTTAAAAGGAAAAGCCGTAAGCGTTGCAGTAGTTTCTGTAAGTCCATAACCCACTGTAATATGTATTCCCATGGCATCGAAAAACTTGGTAACTTCTGCAGAAATAGAAGCTCCACCACAAGGCATGAACCAAAGGTTTCCGCCTAATTTGTTTTTTATTTTATTGAAAACCATTTTGTTGGCAATAGAATTTTTAAAACTCAAACCAAAAGGTACGGATTTATTATTTCTTTTTAATTCTGCAACTTCTCCACCAATTTTCAACGCCCAATTAAAAATTTTCTTTTTGGATTCCGATGAAGAATTGACCATTTCTTGGATTCCTCCATATATTTTTTGATAAAACCTAGGTACAGAACACATCAAACTTGGCTTGACTTCTGTAAGAGCATTTGCGATAAGTTTTGGATTTTCCAAAAAAGAAACTTTGGCACCACCATAAAGACAAAGCAAAGTCCAGCTTCTCTCAAAAACATGAGTCAGCGGAAGGAAAGCCAAAGAATGTTCGTTCACGAAATTCTCAAATTTAAAAAAATCAAAATGAGCTTCCACACATTTTTGGAAATTTCCATGGGTAAGCATCACACCTTTTGGTACGCCAGTAGTTCCGGAAGTATAGATAAGTGTAGCTACATCATCTTCTTTTTTATCGACAATTTCAAAAGCTTCTTTGCCATGTTTCATGAAATTTTCGAGGTACTCTGTTTTTTCTTTTTTAATCCAAACAGCTTTTTTGATGACGACAATTTTCTCCAAAAATTCGGAATTTTCTATAATTTCAAACGCCGAATCATATTGCTCTTGGTTGCCTACCAATACAATTTTCGCTGCGGAATCCTTTAATACAAAAGCTGCTTGTTCGGTATTGGAAGTAGCATAGATAGGGACAGTGATTGCTCCGAGAGCCATAATTGCCAAATCAAAACATATCCATTCGGCACAATTTTCGGAATAGATGGCAACCTTGTCATTTTCTTTTATTCCATTTTCTCGTAGTGCATTGGCAATTTTGAAAATGATAGTCCGAAAAACAGTCCAGTTGATTTCTTTCCATTCATTGTCTTTTTTGAAACCCAAAGCAGGTTTTCTTAAAAATTCGTCGGCATTTTTATTGATAAAAGAAGTAAAATTCATTAGGCTTTTGTTTGATTTTTAATATAATTTTTCCAATGGAAATTTAAACTTTCCAAAACGGGAATAAATTGATAATTAAGTTGGTTTTTTATTTTTTGATTGGAAATTTGGTTGTTAGAAGTCAAAGCTTCTATATTGGTTTTGTTGAGCATTTTCAAAATAGGGAATGCCCAACCAAAAATATTACCTAACACAATTCCGAATTGTAAAACTCCACTGGAAAGGACTTTTACCGGTTTTTGACCAGATTTATTTTTTACAAAATTGGCTATTTCTTGGTATTTTTTATTTTCAGAAATAAGGATAAATCGTTGGTCGAAAATATTTTTATCCATTAAATCAATAGAAATTTTGGCAACATCTCGCACATCGATATATGCAGAAGAACCACTAAAAGAGAAAGGTGATTTTTCTAAAGATTGAAACATTTCGCCAGAACTACTTTTCCAATTTCCAGAACCGATGAAAATTCCAGGATTGACAATGACCACATTCATACCTTCGGCAGAAGCTCTCCAAACTTCCATTTCGGAGAAATGTTTGGATTTGGCATAAGCTGAATGCAGAAGTTTATGGTTAAAATCGGAATTTTCATCCATTTCGCCATTTTCATTCAATCCATCTAAAACGGCAATAGAAGAAATGAAACAGAATTTTTTAACTGCTGTATTCTGACAAGCATACAACAATTGTTTCGTTCCTTCGATATTGGTATGGTACATTTCGAATTTCCGATTGGGGTGGAAACTTACTTTTGCAGCACAATGATATACCTCTTCTACTCCACTTACGGCGTTTTCTAGACTTTGGATATCATCAAAATCTACATTATACCATTCAATTTTTTCAAAATAAAAATCTGGGTTTTCTGTATAAAAAGCAAAGGATTTCCGAACATCTTCCAAGTTGGAATTTGGTCTTTTGGTGGCACGAACTTTTTTGCCTTGTTGTAGCAAATACAGAACGATAACCCTCCCTAATATTCCTGTTGCACCGGTTACTAAAATCATTTATTTCTATTTTGGGAAATTTTATTATTGAAAATCGAAAACAAATTATACTATTGATTTAGGATTGCTCTTGCTTTTTCCAAATCTTCGGGTACATCTATTCCTACGCCTACAAAATTTGTTTCTATCATTTTTATTTTCATTCCATTTTCCAAATAACGGATACATTCTATTTTTTCTAATTTTTCCAAAGGACTCATTTCCAAACTTGCAAATTTCAGTAAAGCTTCTTTTCTAAAAGCATATACTCCAATATGTTTGTAGTAATCGGCAATCAATTCTTGATCTCTATGAAAAGGAATTACCGCTCTAGAGAAATACATAGCAAAATTTTGCAAATCTGTAATCACTTTCACATGATTTGGATTGATAACATCTTCAATATCAATGAGCTTTATTTTTAGAGAAGCTAAAGAAATTTCTTTGGAACTGTCATTATAAAACACCGAAATTAGTTGTTGTAGAGGTTCAGTTTTTAGGAAAGGTTCGTCGCCTTGTACATTTACAACTATATCACAATCTATATTTTTTACTGCTTCGGCAATCCTATCACTTCCTGTTTCGTGGTTAGATGTCATCACCACATTTCCACCAATATTTTTTATTTCATCAAAAATAATTTCAGAATCCGTTGCCACAAAAACTTCGGAAAAAAGTTGAGTTTTTACAACATTTTCATAGGTAGTTGCAATTACAGTTTTGCCACCTAGGTCTTGCATTAGCTTTCCCGGAAATCGACTAGCATTGTATCTGGCAGGTATTACTGCAATTATTTTCATAAGTTTATTTTAAATTTTGGCGTGGGTCTAGAATAGTTTGAATTTAAAATAATTTAAAATTTATTTTAAAAGTAAAAGAGCTTGTTCCAGTTTGGGAATACAGTTTTCTATTTCCGCTAAAGAAAGCCCACCAACAGAGGCACGAAACCAAGGTTGCGTTTTGGTATCACCAAAAGAAGAAAAAGGTACTAATGCAATTCCACCATCATTGATAAGGTAGAAAACCAAATCCGAGGAAGTATTAATTTTTATTCCATCAGGTTTAGTTTTGCCAATATAATCGAGTTTTATGGTAAGGTACAAAGCACCCATTGGCTCTATACTATCCACCATCATTCCTTTATTTTTTAGGAATTGTAACCCATTGTGCAAAGCGTCCAAACTATTTTTAAGTCCTTTTTTGAAATCTCCAACAAAGTCATTGATATTTTGTGGGTTTTCAAAAAATTTAGCAGTAGCTTCTTGTTCTGGTTTGGGTGCCCAAGCTCCGATATGAGTGTTTAGAGCTTTCATTCTATCAATAATTTCTGTTGGTCCGAAAGCCCAACCTACCCTAACACCTGTTGCAGCAAGACATTTGGAAATCCCATCGATATAGATAGTATAAGGTTTCATATCAGGAAATAATGAAACAGGGTCATGATGTTCGGCATCAAAAGTAAGATTACTGTATATTTGATCATACATCAGGTACAGTGGTTTCTCGTTTTCTCCTCTCTTTTTATTTTCTTCCAAAATCAATTGGCAAATTGTCGAAAGCTGTTCTTTGGTAAACATAGTACCCGTAGGATTGAGTGGAGAACAAAGTGCAATAAGTACTGCACCCTCAATATGAGGTTTTATATCTTCCGCTGTGGGCAAAAAATTATTTTCAGGTGTTGTTGGTATTTCTATTCCATTAGCACCAGTGAGATAGCAATAGTGGTTATTGTTCCAAGAAGGGATAGGAAAAATTACCTTGTCCCCAGCATCTACAATCACTTTGTAAGTGGCATAGATAAGAGGTCTGGATCCTGCAGTTATCAAAATATCGTTGGGCGAATAATCCAAATTCCAGCGGGATTTCAGATCGTTAGAAACCGCATTTCTTAAACTT
>JAFDZJ010000353.1 GCA_018266965.1 Bacteroidota bacterium | reverse complement strand
TTTCTATTTCTTTCAATTATTTGTTTTATCTCTTCTGTCGTCATAGGCTTGGTGCTAACGGAAAAAGTATTGGCGAAGTGCGGGAGAATGAAGAACTTTAGTACAAGTTCGACCAATCTGAACCGATATTTTTTCCATGAACTAAATTACAAAAAAACTGTGAATGGAAAAATAGCGGCGGCAAAAAAAGTGAAAAAATTTCAACGCAAGAGAATTTAACCCCGCATTTTGCCAATACGATGTTAGCCGATGTTTATTTTTCTTACGAATTCAATTTTAGAGTATTTTGCAATTTCAAGATACATTTCTTTTGCTTGTAATAATTCAGGTTCTTTGAATTTATCAAAAGAATAAAGTTTGATATTGAAAGTATTTTCTTCGAAGATTAAATCACTAGTTTCCATTTTTCCAATTTCTCTCATTTCTTTGATTTTTGAATCTGATAAATTAAAAATCCGTTTTACTTTTAAATTAGTAACAATTTTCGCTTTTTCTTTTATATCTTTTTTTAATTTAAAAATTTTTAATTCATTTATTATAACGATTGTAACAAATAAAAATGATAGTAATAAAACGATTGTCGGAGAAATGTAGCCTAAATTTTCAAAGACAGTGTAATCATTATTTCTATTTCTTTTAAATAAAAATTTCATTGGAATACTATCAAACATTTTTATTAATATTCCTCCAACAATTATTAATCCCACAAAAAAAATAATTAATCTCTTTAAGTTGTTATCATATAAATTTTTTATGATTGAAAATTCATTGTCAGAAAATTTAATTTCTTTATCCATAATATTGTTTTTAAATATCGGCTAACGGTTTTCGGCTTTGCGAGGGAGCGGACTTTTAGCACAAATTTTGAATAGAATTACTATCTTTCAACCTTGCACAAAAGCTCAATAGAAGCACTTCACCGGCTCTATTGCCAATTTGTTTGTTGGCAGATGACTCTATTAATGTTCTAATTCTAACGGGTTATTCTCTCTTTTTCGTTTTTCTTCTAAATTTTTTTTCATAGTTGGTATTACACTTTCATTTTCGAAATGTAAATCATCAAATAATGGGCTAAGTTTATATTTTTCGTTATAAAAAGTAGTCCAGAATTTTGTAACATCTGTGTTTATGTATGTATTTGTGTTTAGTTCATAAAATTTGTTTTTATATTTTTTAATTTTAAAAGCTGAAAAAAGATATTCATTTTTAACATCATGAATTTCAATAATCAAACCTGGTAAACCATAAAATTTATATGGACCTAATGGAAAAGAATACTCTTCGGTAAACCAAGCAATCCAATCTCTTCCTAAAAAATGAGTTGTAGCTTTTTTACATTTAATTCCATTTATTTCTTTTGTTTCATTTATTAGTTTCCAATTTATTTTATTATCATTTCTATAAGAAAATTTTGAATTTTCATAAGGTTGATAATGTGTAATTAAAGATTTAGAGGGTTCAATAATTATGTAGTAATTATTATCAGTTACATAACCATCAGCAGTCTTTCTTATTTCTTCATTTTTACTAGTAAGAAGTGAGTCTTTAACATATGTTGTGGTTGATTGATAAACTCCCTTATTGCTATTTGCTAATAAAATGAAATTTTCTTTTTTGTATTCATCTTTTGATGAATCAATTTTATATGATAATTTATATTGAACAGAAATGTTAAATTTTTCTTGAGAAAAAAAATTGTTATTTATAAAAAAAGTGCAAATTATTAAAAAAAATATTTTCATATTGATAATTATTTAAAGGATTCATCAATAAATGATGAATCCATTTTAATTAAACTTCAGTTACTGATACAGATTGAATGCTAACAGTTTTATTACAATATTGCTGTTCAATACCAACAAAAATCGTTTTTAATTCGGATTCA
The DNA here is from genome assembly GCA_018266965.1 of Bacteroidota bacterium. Taxonomy (GTDB): domain Bacteria; phylum Bacteroidota; class Bacteroidia; order Flavobacteriales; family Weeksellaceae; genus Amniculibacterium. Next base: position 1,962 of record JAFDZJ010000353.1, on the reverse strand, counting down.
CTATAGCATTTTGTTGATGTTGTAATAAAAGTACCACAAGATGTTTTTAAAGTATAAGTATAAATAGTTTGTGGGTCAGTAAGAGTTATTTTTTCTGTTATTGATTTATTATCAATTACATTACTAATGTCTGAACTCTTATTTGAATTTGCATAAATATTCATACTAAACATTACAGTGGCTGTTAAGCCTAAAATTAATTTTTTCATAATCTGAAAGTTTGTCCCATTTTTAGGCAACACACCTATTAAGGAAGACTTGGCAATTGTATATTAATTTTTGATATTTTTTATCCGCCTCCCGTTTTCAAAATCCTCTCCAAATTGTTACCTTCCATAAAATGCAAATTTATTTCTATTTCTACATTTTCCATTATTTTTCATGGTTATATTTACCAAGAACCATAATTAGGGTGAGTTTATCATATTCCGATACAATGATTCTATTATTCAGCATTTGTGTTTTGTACTTGTATCAGGCTGTTCTCTCAAATTCGGGTCTCGCTTTGTGGAGTTTTCTGCCAACGGTTTGGGTATTGCCGAAGGCGGGGATTTTTTTGCACAGAACTTCAATAGAAATACCGCAGTTCAAATATTACAGAAAAGTTGATTAGAATTCCTTCAGCCCCGCTTTTGGCAATACCTTGTTAGTGGCAGTGCATTTGATTTAAAGCGTTATAGGCATTATATCCCATTCGCTATTTAACAAACGGTGGATATAACAACGGTCGGCTTGTTTTATCAATTCTTCTTTCTGCTCTTCGGAAAGATTACCTTCAATAATCATTTTAATTTGAATAGTGGTTTTTAGCCCTCCTTCCCCTCTTGCTACTTCTTGCACTAGTTCGGCTGTTACATTCTCTATCTCCCAGTTGTTTTTGCGAGCAATAAAACGGACAGTTCCGACTTTGCACATTGCCAAACCGCTTAAAACAAGTTCTGAGGGTGCTAAACCTAAATCTGTTCCTTTACTTGTGATAGGTTCGTCACCAATAATGGTGTGCTTACCATTAGTGATAATACTTTGGAAGCCTTCTTCAATGTTTTTAATTTTAATTACTGTTGCCATTTTTATATAAATTTAGATTCTAAAAGTTTAATTTTATCAAATATAATAGGAGGATAATATGAATGTGCATCTGCACAAATAGTGCATTTTCCAGTTTTAATATTAATATCGTCATCAAGGTCTTGATAAGGAAAAATATTGAATAATAATTCGTGTTGCAAAAGATTTCTATAAAATAAAATATGTTGTGATTTTGAAGAAATAGTATCAATGCGATTGAATAATTCTTCTGCACTTTTCAAAATACTTAATAATTCTCTTACTCCATCATACATAAGTACATCATCTGTATTATGAATATCTACTTTCATTTGTTCCAAATCATTTAAGAAACATTTTATGGCTCTTTTTCCATACAACAGTTGTTTTCCATTTGCATCAGAAAACTCATAACTGAAATTTTTTATTGTTTCTTGAAAGAAAGAATAAAAAGTCCGTATTTGTTCTGTTTTGTGTTGTTGTTCTTCCTTTATATTGTCTTTTTCTATTTGATTTTGCACTATGCCATTTGCTGAAAGTTGAGCTTTTAACGCTAAATATAGAAGTATAGAGCCAATGAGTTGAGAAATAGGATTTGTTATACCGCCAATCGCATCGCCAACAACGCCAAAATTACCAATGCCTGTTTTATTGAGCAATGGAAGTAGTAATGGAAATAAAAATGTTAATAAAATACCAAAAAGCAAGAGCCATTTTGCATTTTTATCAAGACTATTTTTCATTCTTTATTTTTTAAATTGCTTCATTAAAAATTTATGTCTTCGTCCATTATTTCTTTAGTTTATCCTGATAAAGCGATTTTAATTTTGCTAATTTTGGATTTATTACTGCCATACAATAACCAGTTTCGCTATTGCGATTGTAATAGTCTTGGTGATTGGCTTCTGCCTTATG
>JAFDZJ010000352.1 GCA_018266965.1 Bacteroidota bacterium | reverse complement strand
TCCAAAAGTTACCACACTTATGAAGAAATCCAACGATTTTGGTGCGGGTGGTGTTTCGGTTGCTATTGGCGAAATTGCCGATTCTTTGGAAATAAGTTTGGAGAGTCTCCCTCTAAAATACGAAGGTCTGAACGGAACAGAATTGGCTATTTCCGAATCCCAAGAAAGAATGGCGGTGGTAATAGATGCCAAAGATAAAGCTGCATTTATCCAATATTGTGAAGCAGAAAATATTGTGGCTGTAGAAGTGGCGAAAGTTACAGACTCTGGCAGAATGCAGATGTTTTGGAATGGACAAAAAATTGTAGATCTCAGCAGAGAATTTTTGGATACCAGTGGTTGTAGTAAGGTACAAACTGCAAAAATTACTCATTTACAAGAAGTTAAGTCTGACGAGATTTTATTTAATGAAGAAAATTTCTTGTCTATTTTAAAGGATAAAAATACGGCTTCCCAAAAAGGATTGGTAGAAATGTTCGACTCTACTGTGGGCGGAACGACTGTTACACTTCCTTTTGGGGGAATATATCAAATGACCGAGACAGAAGGTTGTGTACAGACTATTCCTGTTTTGGATGCCCAATTTGTAAAAACGGTTTCTTTTGCCAGTTGGGGTTTTGATGTGGAAATTTCCAAACAAAACTCAATGATTGGGGCGAGTTTGGCAGTGGTAGAATCGGTGGCGAAAATTGTTGCTATGGGTGGTGATTTCAGAAATATCCGATTGAGTTTCCAAGAATATTTTGAAAAATTAGGGACACTTCCAGAAAAATGGGGAAAACCTTTGGCATCGCTTTTGGGTGCATACAATGCCCAAATGAATTTCGGTTTGGCTGCCATTGGTGGAAAAGATTCTATGAGCGGAACTTACCAAGATATACATGTGCCACCAACTTTGATTTCTTTTGCTTGTGCCAATGGAAATATAGACACGGTAATCTCTCCGGAGTTGAAAAAAGCCGGAAACAAAATTTATCATTTCCATCACAAAACTCAAGAAAATACTTTGCCAAATTATCAAGATTTGAAAGAAGTTTACGATTATATTCATTCTGAAATTAAGAAAGGAAATATCGTTTCTGTGAAAACTATCAAAGAGGGTGGAGTAGCTGTTGCACTTGCAAAGATGTCTTTTGGTAATCGTTTGGGAGCTGAAATTTCTATTGATGAGTCATTGGCTTTAACAAAAAATATCGGTGGATTAATTATAGAATCTACTACGGATTTAGAAAATAATTTACTTAAAGCAATAGGCGAAGTTAAAAATTCTGAAATTCTGAAAATCAATAATTTAGAATTTAATATCAAAAAATTACTTGAAGTTAATTTTGGAACTTTTGAAGAGCTTTTCCCGACCCACGAACCCAAGAAAATTGTGGTGGAATTGGATAAGGAATTGAATGGTATTGAGAAAAAATCTATTAATATTATCACTCATAAAATCGGGAGTCCAAGAGTTTTTGCTCCGATATTCCCGGGAACTAATTGCGAATACGAAACTCAAAATGCGTTCAGAAAAGAAGGTGCATTTGTAGAAAGTTTGCCATTGGTAAATATCAATCTCGGTTTGTTGGAAGAGTCAATAGATCATTGGATTGCCAAAATAAAAGAATCTCAAATTTTGGTTTTCTCCGGAGGTTTTTCAGCTGGAGATGAGCCAGATGGTTCTGCAAAATTCATTGTGAATGTATTGAAAAATGCCAAAATGAAAGATGCTGTTCATGAGTTTTTGGGAAGAGATGGAATGATTTTAGGGATTTGCAACGGTTTTCAAGCTTTGGTAAAATCCGGATTGTTGCCGTATGGAGAGATTAGAGATTTAGATGAAAACTCTCCAACTTTGGCTCACAATGCTATCGGAAGACATATTTCGCAAATGGTTTCCGTAGAGGTAATTAATGATGATTCTCCGTGGTTGAAAGGGATGAAAGGAGAAGTCTATACCATTCCGATTTCTCATGGCGAGGGTAGATTTATGGCGAGTGAAGAAGTATTGACAGACCTTTACAAAAAAGGACAAATCGCAACTCAATATGTTGATTTTGAAGGTAAAGTTGCCCACGGAATGCCATTTAACCCAAACAATTCGTTATTCGGGATAGAAGGAATTACCAGTGAAAGCGGAAAAATCTATGGTAGAATGGGACATCCTGAAAGGTTTGAAGAAGGTTTGATGAGAAATATTCCAACAGCAAACTATCACAACATCTTCAAAAACGGAGTAGAGTATTTTAAATAAAAAAATCAGCCTTGTCTGAGTTTTTTATACAGGCAAGGCTTTTATAGAATTGTTATTAAATATTAAGTTTGAAAGATTATTATTATTTTTTAGGAATAAAAAGAAATGCTACTGATGATGATGTTAGGAAGGCATATCGTAAGCTATCATTGAAATATCATCCGGATAAAAATGATAATGATCCTTTTTTCGAAGCGAGATTTATGGAGATTCAAGAAGCTTATGACTTGTTGAGTAATCCTGAACAAAGACGGATTTATGATCAAAATTTTGACCATCAACAAAGGAGTTTTCGATCCAGTCAGCCTCCTTTTATCCGTTCTTTTTCTTCTAGTAAAATCAGAGCTAGAAAAGGAGATGTAATCCATCTGAATTGGCAAACTCAAAATGCAGATGTAGTAAAGATTCTTCCTTTTGGTTTGGAAAAACCTTTTGGAGAAAGAAATTTTAAAATTACAGAATTCAAAGAGGGAAAATTTCATGTTGTTCTACAAGCGACCAATTCCTTACTCAACAAGTCTGTGGTAAAGGGTATTACAATTACAGAATTGTTGCCAAATGAGTTGGAAACAAATGAAAATCAAGATTTCCAAGCAACCGAAAATCCTACAGATTTTACCCCAAAAAAAGAAATAAATAGAAAAGCATTATTTGGAATATTTTTAATGATTTTAATGTTGTTTTTTTTAGTAAAGGAATGTTTTTAATGAAGATAAATTTACTTTTAGATATTAAACCAACATTGTACAATTCTATAAAATATTGTACTTTTACGCTTTCATTTTCAGAATAAAATCTAATAAAAAAATATGAACACACAACAATTTGTGAACCGTCACATTTCACTTTCACAAGCCGATACAGAGGCAATGTTGAAACGAATTGGAGTATCCTCAATCGATGAATTGGTTAACCAAACTATTCCTGGCTCAATCCGTTTGGAAAAAGATTTGACCATTTCTGCTCCTTTGTCCGAATTTGAAATGATAACTCATTCCAAAGAATTGGCTTCACAAAACAAATTATATGATAACTATATTGGTTTTGGTTATTACGGAACTATTTTACCGGCAGCCATCCAAAGAAATATATTTGAAAATCCTAGTTGGTACACAGCTTACACACCTTACCAAGCGGAAATAGCCCAAGGAAGATTGGAAGCCTTACTGAACTTTCAGACCGTAGTATCCAATCTTACAGGACTACCTTTGGCAAATGCTTCTTTGTTGGACGAAAGTACTGCAGCAGCAGAAGCTATGCACATGTTTTTTAGCAATAGAACTAAAGAACAAAAAAAATCTAATGCCAATAAATTTTTTGTATCCAATTGGGTTTTGCCACAGACTATAGCAGTTCTAATGACAAAAGCAGATGGATTGGATATAGAATTGGTTGTGGGAGATTTTGATACCACAGATTTGGACGAATCATTTTTTGGGGTTTTATTACAATATCCAGGGAAAAATGGGGAATTAGTAGATTATTCAACCATTATAAAAAAATACAAAGAGCAGTCATTACAAGTAGCTTTGGCTTGTGATCCTTTGGCTTTGGTTAAACTGAAATCTCCAGCTGACCTAGGTGCAGATTGTGCTGTAGGAACTACGCAAAAATTTGGTATCCCGATGGGTTATGGTGGTCCTCATGCTGCATTTTTTTCGTGTAAGGAAGTGTATAAAAGAGATATTCCGGGAAGAATTATTGGGGTTTCTCAAGATATGTACGGCAGAAGAGCATTAAGAATGGCACTACAAACCAGAGAACAACACATCAAAAGAGAAAAAGCAACCTCCAATATATGTACTGCTCAAGTTTTGTTAGCAGTAATGGCTGGAATGTATTGTGTATATCATGGAGCTAGTGGACTTGATTTTATTGCCAATCAAATTCATTATAAAGCTAATACTTTGAAATCTGCCCTCCAAACACTAGGGTTTGAAGTTATGGAACAAAATATTTTTGATACAGTAGCTTTCAAAATAAATGAATTCGATAAACAAATATTGAAATCAAAATTAGAAGAAAAAGAAATCAATCTTAACTATTTTACTACAGATGTGGTAAGTATTGCGATAGACGAATCTATTTCTGTTGCAAAGTTGGAAAAGCTTGTATCTGCATTGGCAGACTACAAAGGGGTAAATTCTTTCTCCATTAAAATTGAAGAAAAAATTAGTATTCCTTCAGAATTATTAAGAAAAGACGAAATCTTAACCGATGAAGTTTTTAAAAAATACCATACCGAAACCGAATTGATGAGGTATATAAAAAGGTTGGAAAGAAAAGACCTTTCTCTTACTCACTCTATGATTTCTTTGGGTTCTTGTACTATGAAACTGAATGCCGCAGCAGAAATGTTACCTTTGTCTTGGGCAGAATGGGGAAATGTACACCCTTTTGTACCAATTGATCAGGCAAAAGGATACCAAACTATGATTGGAGAGTTGGAAAAAGATTTAGCTGAAATCACTGGTTTTGCAGGAACTTCACTCCAACCAAATTCTGGTGCTCAAGGAGAATATGCAGGGCTAATGGTAATCCGAGAATACCAAAAATCCAAAGGAGAAGGACATAGAAATATTGTACTTATCCCACAATCTGCACACGGTACCAATCCTGCATCTGCAGTATTGGCAGGACTAAAAGTAGTGGTGGTAAAGAATCTTGAAAACGGAGAGATAGATTTCGAGGATTTGAAATCAAAAGCTGAATTGCACAAAGAAAATCTTTCTTGTGTGATGATAACTTACCCTTCTACTTACGGTTTTTTTGATGATAATATTGTAGAAATTACAAAACTTATCCATGACAATGGAGGACAAGTATATATGGACGGTGCTAATATGAATGCACAAGTTGGATACACAAGTCCAGGAAATATTGGTGCAGATGTTTGCCATCTCAACTTGCACAAAACTTTTGCAATACCACACGGAGGAGGTGGACCTGGTGTTGGACCTATCTGTGTTGCTGCACATTTAGTACCATTTTTACCATCTAACCCGAATATCAAGATAGGAGAAAAAACTGCTATCGATGCTATTTCTGCTGCTCCTTATGGTTCTTCATTAGTACAAAATATTTCTTATGCTTATATCAAAATGTTGGGTACAGATGGTTTGATGAAATCTACTGCTCATGCTATCTTGAATGCCAACTATTTGAAAGAAATTCTTGCCGAACATTTCCCAATTCTTTATGCTAATGAAAAAGGAAGAGTAGCTCACGAATGTATTGTAGATTTCCGTCAGTTCAAATCATTCGGTATAGAAGTAGCAGATGTTGCAAAAAGATTAATGGATTATGGATACCATGCTCCAACGGTATCTTTCCCAGTTGCAGGTACACTGATGATAGAACCGACAGAATCTGAAAGCAAAGCCGAAATCGACCGTTTTGCAGAAGCACTTATCAATATCAAAAGAGAGATAGATGAAGTGGTAAATGGAGAAGTAGATGCCACAAATAATGTATTGAAAAATGCACCTCATACAGAACAATTAGTGATTTCGGACGCTTGGGACAAACCATATAGTAGAGAAAAAGCTGCATATCCTTTGGATTGGGTAAGAGAACATAAATTTTTTGCCTCTGTTTCTAGGATAGATGAAGCTTATGGAGATAGGAACCTAGTTTGTACCTGTGAACCTATTGAAGCATATATGTAAGAAATGTTAATTTAACAAAAAAGCTATCCTCGTTCTGGGTAGCTTTTTTTTATTGAATAAGAGAGATTTGGAAATATAATGGTAGAATTTTTGGGTTAATTTTTTTTTAAACAAATGAAGAATAAACAGTTTTTCAGTACAAATCTTATTAAATTGTATTATTTCAAAGAAAATCTGAGTTGTTAAATTCTATTTTGGAAAGTACAATCATTTGCCAATATTTCATTATTTTTGTTGAATAAAATTAAAAGAAATTATGAGTGTACATATCGCTGCCAAAAAAGGAGAAATAGCTCCGATTGTTTTGATGCCAGGAGACCCATTGAGAGCAAAATTTATTGCGGATAACTTTTTAGAGGACGCAAAATTGGTTAGCCAAACAAGAAATATTTTTTTCTACACCGGAACATACAAAGGCAAACAGGTAACAGTAGGAGCAAGTGGAATGGGAGTACCTAGTATCGGTATTTATTCTTACGAATTATACACCGAATACAATGTTGATACTATTATCAGGATTGGTACTTGTGGTGCTTATACTACGGAATTAGAAGTCTATGACATCTTGAATGTTGAATATTCATTTAGCGAATCTACCTATGCTAAATTTGCCTGGGGTATAGAAGGAGAAGCTATAAAACACCAAGGAAATGCTTTTGATAAAATAAATGAGGTCGCCCAAAAAAAATCACTTTTAGTAAAAAATGTAAATATCCATTCTAGCGATATTTTTTATAGAAAGGACAAGGAAATTCCTGCAATTGCTCAACAAAACAATTGTCCTGCGGTAGAAATGGAATCCTTTGCATTGTATGCCAATGCACAATTTCTTGGGAAAAGTGCAGCAACTATACTTACCGTTTCAGATGTTATCCCAACTGGTGAAAGTATCTCCGCAGATCAAAGAGAAAAAGCATTAAAAACAATGATGAGTTTGGCTTTGGATGCTGTAATCGCCTTATAAAAGCCATTAAAAATAATTAAAATCCGTTTTTTTTAACGGATTTTTTTGTGAAGTTATTTAGAGTGCAGAATTCGTTGGTTGATTACCGAATGAGTCTTTTATTTTTCTTCGTTTTTGTATAATGCTATTGTCTTTTTCAGTTGTACAGCAACATCATCTAAAAGTTCTAATATTTTTCGGATATTTATAATCTCCGTAAGATGTGTGATACGGTTAGGATCTCTAGTATCATAGATTTCGTTTTCGATAATTTCATTTTTCCTTTTCACTAATAATTTATCGAGTATTTCATCTTCCGGTTCATTATTGGGACTATTTTTCAATTCAAATATCGATTGGTCTTGGTTTAGTATAGCAATTGCTAATTGCAATTCGGAACCAATTTTTTTCTTCCACCCATCAAAATCTATTTCGGAAAATTGTTTGTTTGTTGCGTAATATTGAGAAAGTGAAGCAATATAGGCAGTGATAAGATGAGAAGTATTGACAAATTGCAATACAATTTCCATTTTTTTCTGTTTGTTTTCGGGGTCGGAAAGCATTCTTTGAAAATTATCCGATAGATTAGCCAAAGAGATAATCGCATCTTTTCTTTTCATTTTATACTCTTGTATAGGTATATTGCCAGTATTGAGTTGCGTGATAACTGTATTGAAATACGAGTAATTTGCTAAAAGGGATTTTTTCATTAAATTCAAATTTTGACTATGTTCCCAAACTGGAAAAACAAATTTTGATGTAATAAAAACAACGATACCTGCAATCACCGTATCTATGATTCTGTCTTTGAAAATAATATTGACTTTTCCTGGATTTAAAAAATTAAATGAAAGGAAGATATAGATAGTCATGAAAAATACAGCCCAGGCATATTTATCTTTTAAAAAACTAAAACATAGTATCATGGAAAAAATAAAAATTCCCAACAATATCATACCATTTTGTATGGTTATCAGGATTATATATGCAGTAATTGCACCAAGAATAGTCCCGTATAAACGGAGTAAATTTCTGTGTTTGGTAGTACTGTATGCAGGTCGCATAATTGCCAAAGAAGTTATCAGTATCCAATAAGAATGACCAATTCCTAAATATGAAATTTGGGAAATTACATACCCAATTATCAAAGCGGTTGTAATCCGTATGGCGTGCCTGAAATGCGAAGATTGTAAACTGAAATGATTGCTCAATACTTTTAGATTAAGTTTTTCACTTTTAGGAGCAAATTGATTGAGATCCAAACCAGTAGAAAGACTTTTTGCAGAACTCAAATCCTGATTCATCACTTCATAAGAAGCTAGAATATCTTTGGTAATTTCGTTTATTCTTGAAATTATTATCCTTAATGCCATGAAATCCTCCAAATTGTCAGGGTTCATAGATTTCATTTTCAATTGGAAATAGCTTTCATGCAATTGCTCCATTAATAACGAAAAATCTTCTATAGGATTTGTCTTGATGCCACTTTGCAGAGAAATACCAATATTGGCAATTTCATTCGCCAAAACTTGTAAAAAATCATGAATTTTTTCTAAAATATTTTCATCATCAAAGATTTTATGAATTTTGGAATAATCATTTTCTGCTGTTAATAGTTTTTCATACAAATCAATAGAATTGAGAAAAGAGAGCATCAATAATCTACTGGTAGTAGTAGATTCATTTACTATCTTTCTTGTTTTGAAAACCACCTCTCGGGTATCTTCTTGAAGATTTTTTATTACAACTTGTTTGGCAATTACTGCTCTGTACAACTCATCATTATCTTGATTTTTCAGGTAAAATTTGGATTTTATTTTAAGGAAATTAGCCAGTTCTAGATAATTTTCTCCAATCATTTGCCCAGCTAATTTGTAAGGTTGAATGGTAGAAATTACTACGAATACCAATAAAAACCACAATGCTCCTGCCAAAAAAATAGCCATACTTATCAATACATGATGATGGAAAAATTGCCCATCAACAAAAATAGAAAACACTACCAATGTAAGTCCTCCTACTGCTGCCAATCTTATTCCGAATACACCAATCAAAGTGAAAAACATTCCGAATACAATTATTTCTAAAAAAATAAAAAATGGATAATCTTTGAAAATCCCTGCAACACCCATTACCAACATGAAACATAGTATTGTGAGTATCAGCGTATTTCTCCTACGAATATAAGGTCCGGGCATATCTGTAAGCCCAACAAACGAGGTTGCCAATGGAAACAAAAACAACTCTTTCAATATACCGAAATAGGCGAATATTACACTAGGTATTCCAATAGCAAAGGTAATCCTAACCGCTGAATTGATATGTTGGCTAGTTATAAATTTTTTTAATTCGGAACTGTAATTCATAAATGTTTTAAACTATTGCAAAATTAAATGAAAAATAGCAATCTTTGTATCATTATAGATAATTGTTTTCTGTATATTTGAAAAATATTAATAAAAATATTATGAAAAAACTAACGGCAAGTATCCTGATGGTTGCGTCAATTTTATCCATAAGTTCTTGTATCTCTATACATAATAATGGACAGCCAGGGAAACCCGGACAACCCGGACAAAAAGGAGGAGATGTTTCTACCAATTCAAACAATGGTACTAATAATAAAGTTGATGAAGGATTGAATTTGTCCTATATGGATACCACAGTTAGACCACAAGACGATTTTTATGATTATGTGAATGGTGGTTGGATGAAAACTGCTGTTATTCCATCGGATAAAGCTACTTGGGGAAGTTTCAATGGATTGCGAGAGGAAGTAGATGTTGCTTCTTTGGGAATTTTAAATAAAATATTAACCGAAAAATTTGCTCCAAATTCCGAAGGCGAGAAAATACAAGATTTGTACGGGTCTTTCATGGATTGGAAAACCAGAAACGCACAAGGAATCAATCCCATACAACAAGATATAGCAAAAATTGATGGCTTGAAATCGATTGCCGATTTACAAAATTATTTGTTGGAAGCAACCAAAAAAGGTGATAATCCATTCTACAATTGGTATGCTTCTGCTGATATGAAAAACTCCAAAATGAATGCTGTCTATCTAGGAGGACCCGCACTAGGATTGGGGAAAGATTATTATCAAAAAATAAATGAAGCCAATACCAAAACGCTTGCAGAATACCAAAAATATGTTGCCTCCATGATGGGTGAATTGGGAGATAAAAACCCTACTCAATCAGCACAAAGAATTGTAGATTTCGAAAAAAAATTAGCTGGAAATCTACTAACGCTAGAACAGGGTAGAGATGCCAACCTAAGATACAATCCTAAAACCATGGCAGAACTGTCTTCGTTGGTTACTCACATTGATTTGCCAAAATATTTGAAAACTGTTGGCGTGAACACCGATAAAGTAATCATAGGAGAGTTGAAATACTACCAAAATATGGATACTTGGATGAACGAAAGAACACTTCCTTTGATAAAAGAATACATGAAATACCACATGATAAGTAGTAATGCTGGAAATCTTAATCAAAAATTGGACGATTTGAAATTCGATTTTTATTCCAAATATTTACAAGGTCAAAAGGAACAACGCTCGATGGACAAAAGAGGTTTGGGAGTAGTAAATGGAGTATTGGGAGAAGCATTTGGTAAGTTATATGTCGAAAAATATTTCACGCCGGAAGCCAAAGCCAAAATGGTAGAATATGTGGACTATATCCGAAAAGCTTTCCAACAACATATCGCAGATCTGGATTGGATGTCGCCAGAGACAAAAGTAAAAGCCCAAGACAAATTAGCAAAATTCACTGTGAAAATTGCCTACCCAGACAAATGGAAAGATTATTCTAAATTGCAATTAATTTCTCCTCAAAATGGAGGTTCCTATTATAACAATCTTGAGAAAATATCCGAATGGAGTTATCAAAAAAAATTGGAAAAAGTAGGCAAACCAGTAGATAAAACAGAATGGGGAATGAGTCCACAAACTGTGAATGCCTACTACAACTCGTCCAATAACGAAATTGTTTTTCCGGCAGCTATACTACAACCTCCGTTTTTTAATTTCAAAGCAGATCCTGCAATTAATTTTGGTGGAATTGGAGCGGTTATCGGTCATGAAATTTCCCATGGCTTTGATGATTCCGGTGCTAGATTTGATGGAGATGGAAACCTAAATAATTGGTGGACAGATGCAGATAAGAAAAATTTTGAACTCAAAGTTCAACAATTGGCAAACCAATATAATAAATACGAACCAGTAAAAGGAGTTTTTGTCAATGGTAAATTTACCTCTGGCGAAAATATTGGAGATCTTGGAGGGATTAATGTCGCCTATACAGCTCTGCAAATGTATTTGAAAGATCATGGAAAAATAGGTAAGATTTCTGGTTTTTCACAAGATCAAAGATTTTTCATGAGTTGGGCAACTGTTTGGAGGACGAAATCCACCGATCAATATATGACCAACCAAGTAAAAACTGACCCTCATTCGCCTGGTTTTTTCCGTGCATTTGGACCATTGGTAAATATGCCTTCTTTCCAAAAAGCATTTGATGTGAAGCCGGGAGATAAATTGTTCGTAGCTCCAAAAGAACAAATAAAAATTTGGTAATTTTTGGTGTTTTAAATAGTAATAATAAAGTTGCGGTGGAAAATCCATCGCAATTTTATTTATGTACTAATGATTATTTATTATTATATTCAGAGACATTTACCAAGTAACAAATAGACAATAATGAAGATTTTTTTGCATTTCGTTAGCTGTTGGAATCAAATAGAATTACTACACTACAAACATACACAAAAGCTTATTTCAAAGACTTAACCCTCTCTCTTGCAAAACCCTTGTTATAGCCAGTGGTTCTTGTCGTCTGTCCTTGTAAACCACTGTCAATACTGCATTTTTCTGTCTTTGTCGTGTCGGGTTGTGCGGATGCGCATTTTTTATTTTACTCACGGGTTATTATATTTTTTAAAGGTGTTCGTGAACCGTAAGCGGTTTCAGAAGGGGAGGAGATTTTTTTTAATTACTCACTTCTTAAATATTTCTTATTGGTGTTCGTGAACCGTAAACGGTTTCAATTTTATCTGCGTTGGAAAGGTGAAAGCTCTTCCCGATTTTTCGGGATGTGCTT
>JAFDZJ010000351.1 GCA_018266965.1 Bacteroidota bacterium | reverse complement strand
TTTGCAGCTAAAACCATTCTAAGACTTACAAGCCCTTGCTGAAAATTAGTAGTTAAATGATTATGTTTTTGTGAAAGAAAATCTTTCATAATATTTACAAACCTGTCGTTACGTTCAAAGCCTGTATAATTAAACTCTTGTGTTGATTTATCTGCCAAAATCCATTCTACTTTAGAAGCAGTTAAATCCCATTTGATAGACCCTTTGCTTCCTGTAATTAAACAATTACGAATTAATTTTTGTTGCAAATAATCTAAATGTATTGAGCCAATTATACCAGACTGAAATTGAATAAGTACTTCAGCTACATCTTCAGTTTCTATGTTTAATGAGCCTGAATTTTTATTGATAGATGCTATTGTTTTTGCATTACCAAAAAGCCAAAACAAATAATCAAATTCGTGTACTAAATCTAATAATACACCACCACCAGTTTCTTTTTTTGCACTCATACCTTTTGAGTAATCTTCATAAGGTCGCCAGTCTGGCAAATATTGTCCTACTTGTGCATTGACAGAAACAATATTTCCAATAATATTTTCTTGTAAAAGTGATTTTATTTTTTGCAATCCTAAATCGTAGTGCATATCAAAGCCTACATAAATATTTGCAGCAGGATAATTTGATAAAATTTCTTGAATACCATTATAATTATGACTGACAGGTTTTTCCAAATAAATATGTTGAACACCTGCTTGTAAACATTCTTGCAATGCTTCTATATGTTGTGCAGTTGGTACACAAATAACAGCAGTGGTAAAATTTTTTGCCACAACAGCTTCCTGAATATTTTTAAAAATAGTTAAGTGTTCAAACTCTTTTGGCAAAATTCCTTTACGGCTAACAACTGACAAATTTGTATAACCAAGAGAAAGTAAATTGTTTAAATGACGTTTGCCAATAGAGCCTAAACCTATAATGAGGATATTCATTAACGATGTATAAAATTAAATTTTTATTCAGGTATTAAATGATTAGCAGGAAACTCTACTACCATTACTTGTCCTAAGGTTTGAAGTTGTACAAATACTTTCTTTTTACCGCCACGTATTACAACACCTTTATTATCCATAAACACACCAAAATTTATTTTTACTTTAGTATTTTCTTTAAATCCTTCTTCAGATACTATTGTAATTTTTGCTGTTTCATCTGCTAAATATCTTTTAATTACAGAAATTTCTTCATCGCTTATAATAGCTGGTTTCTTTTGAAAGTGTACAAAATTGAGAACTCCATCTGTTCTTAATACATCTCCTCTTTCTTTTTCATGAATATGCACAAATACATAGGATTTAAAAAGTGGGTCTTCAATTATTTTTTTTCTATCGCTCCATTGTCTTTCAATTTTTTGTATTGGGCACCAGCTATCAATTCCTTTTTTTAAGAGTAAGGTATCTACTTTTTTTTCCCAACGTGGTTTGGTATATATGGCATACCACTTTTTGCTATCATCCATATTAGAATTTTATACAGCTCCGCCAACTCACTCACATAAAAAAATTATAGGAGTAATGACGAAAAATTACTAATTAACTATTTTTATTTTTTTCTAAATCCGCCAAATAATCTACTAAAAAATCCTTTCTTTTTTTCTTGAACATAATAACCATAGCCATAACCATAACCATAGCCATAGCCATAACCATAACCATAACCATAACCATAGCCATAGCCACTTCCTTCATTTCTAATACCATTAATAATAAGTCCCATATTTCTAAATTTCTTTTCTTTATATAACTTATCAACAAAAGAAATTTCAGCTTTATAGGAATATTTATGTCTTAAAATAAATAAACTTAAATCAACATATTTTTCTAATAATAACGCATCAGTAACTAAGCCAAATGGTGCTGTATCTATAATTACATAATCAAAATTATTATGCAAGTATTCAAATAAAACTGCTGTTCTATGACTTAATAAAAGTTCTGCTGGGTTAGGAGGAATTGGACCAGAGCAAATAAAATATAAATTATCTCTATCTGGTACAGTTTGAATAATGTCTTCAATAGGAATATCTTTTACAATAAAGTTAGAAAGGCCTGCATCGTTTTCTAATTCTAAATATTTGCTTAGTTTAGGTTTTCTTAAATCAAATTCAAGAATAACAGTTTTAGAGCCAGTAATTGCTAAACTGCTTGCTAAGTTTAATGATACAAAACTTTTTCCTTCGCCACTCATAAATGATGTAACCAAAATTGTTTTTAGTGGTTTATCAGGCACCATGTATTGTAAGTTGGTTCTTATGAGTCTAAATTGTTCAGCTATTGGGCTTCTGCTTCTATTATCTATTACAATATTTTTCTTATCTTTTTCATAAGATAATTCTCCTAATATTGGAATTTGTGTAGCTGCTTCAATTTCTTTTCTGTCGCTAATTTTATTGCTAAAGAAGTCTTTAATAACAATAATTAAAACAGGTACTAAAATGCCCAATAAAATTGCCAAACTTCTTGCTGCTGCAGGTTTAGGGCTTTTAAGTCCATAATTTTGAGCATAATCAACAACACGAGTATTGTTGATATTAGATGCAAGTGAAAGTTCTGCTTCTTCTCTTTTGGTTAATAAATCTTTATAAATTTCTTGCTTAACAATTCTATCTCTTTCCAATCTCATTTCAATTCTTTGTTTAGCAGGAATGCTTTGCAACTTGGATTCTAATAAGCTATAATTGCTTTCGTAGCTTTGTAATTGTGTTTGATTGGCTACTCTAATATTTCTGATGGCACGTAAAATATTTTGTCTAATATTTTTAATACCTTCAATCATATCTTGTAAATGAGTGTCGGTAGAT
>JAFDZJ010000350.1 GCA_018266965.1 Bacteroidota bacterium | reverse complement strand
TTTAACACCTTCCTTTTTAATCTCTTAAACTTTTTTACTGTTAATTTTACTCCTGCGCTTTTCCCTCTGTTTGGGACTGCAAAAGTAGTAAGTTTTTTTATCCTACCAAATGTTTTTATGCTATTTTTTTTGTTTTATGCTTAACTCGTTGGTTTTGTGGTGTTTTTTTTAGAAGTTAGAAATTAGAGATTAGAAACTAGAAATTAGAAACTAGAAATTAGAAATTAGAAACTAGAAACTAGAAACTAGATAACTTGTCTCGTCACAAGAATAGATTGGAGGTTAGAAAGCGTGTCGTGGTATTAGATGAATGATTCATAGGGTGTTGCACCAGACTGGATTACATTTTCATTAAGAATTGGACTAGGCTGGATTATATTTTCATAGGGTGTTGCCCTAATTTTCCCTAGGGCGTTGCCCTAGGCTATGATATATTGCCACTTCGTGGCATTTTCGTAATCTAAATTATTATATAACCAATAAAAACATCATGATTTATAGGGCGTTACCTTAGACCGGATTACATTTCCCAAGGCTTTTCCAAAGGCTATGGTATATTTTCCTAGGGCGTTGCCAAAGGCTATGATATTTTCCTAGGGCGTTGCCCTAGGCTATGACATATTGCCACTTCGTGGCATTTTCGTGATTCTAATTATTATATAACAAAAAAAAATCATGATTCATATGGCGTTGTGCTAGGCTGGATCATTTTCCTAGGGCGTTGCACTAGGCTATAACATATTGCCACTTCGTGGCATTTTCGTGATTCTAATTATTTATAATCTCATAACTTTATAACCTTATAACTTCATAACTTCATAACCTCATAACTTAATAACCTAAACCTGTTGTTTTAACGGGAATTTGCACCCCGACCTGAGTGGAGCTCTTTTTGTGGAGTGAAACGGAACAAAAAAGCG
Organism: Bacteroidota bacterium; assembly: GCA_018266965.1. Lineage (GTDB taxonomy): Bacteria > Bacteroidota > Bacteroidia > Flavobacteriales > Weeksellaceae > Amniculibacterium. The sequence continues at coordinate 10,918 of JAFDZJ010000350.1, read as the reverse complement.
GGAACGGAGGGCGGATAAGGTGCCCCAAAAAAATCCGTGAAAGTGGTGAGAGGTAAGAAGAAAGAGGAAAGAGGTAAGAGGAAAGAAGGAAAAAGAAGAAGAAGGATAGATATGAAATTTTAAACAAAAATGGACATGCAGGGAAAAATATTGCTATATAGATAACTGAAAATATTGTAAAGATTGTACTTTTGTAAAAAAAACATAATGAAGGAAATAAAATATTTGGATTTACTGGTAAATGTTATTTCGGATTGGTCTGTGAAAACTGTTGAGTTTTTGCCTAGTTTGATTTCTGGGATAATAGTTTTTTTCCTAATTTTTTTTACTAGTAAATTATTAAGTAAGGTTGCTGTCAAATTATTTCAAAAAGTGTTTCCTGAGGGTAGAAATCAGGATACGGTTTTTGCTTTGATTGGTCTTTTTAGGTTTTTGATAATTTTATCTGGTGCTTTTATTTCGTTGGAAATAATGGGGTTGAATGGCTTTTTTATGAAGTTTTTGGGAAGTTTGGGTGTAGCTGGGATTATTGCTGGTGTTGCTTTGAAAGATTTGGTTTCTTCGATTTTTTCCGGTTTATTGGTTGGGATAGACAAGTCTTTTAAGGTTGGCGATTCGGTTATGATAAAAGATATAAGTGGTACTGTGGAGGAAATTGGTTTTTTGACTACAAAAATTATAAATGATGAGGGCAAAAAGGTGTATATTCCTAATCAATTAATTTTTGATTCGCCTTTTATCAATATTTCGGAGTCTGCACATAGAAAAGTGATTATTGATATGGAAATTCCTACGAGTGAAAATCTAGAGATGGCAAAGAAATCTTTGATGGAGGTGGTACAAAATTTACCGTATAATGAAAATGCTGATACTACAGAAATTGTATTTGTAAAGCAACAATTGGGTTTCTATAATTTGCAAATAAAATTTTGGTTGAAAAAAAATGATAATATTTCTAGGGCTAAAAGCGATGCTATTGTAAAAATGAAAACAAAACTGGACGAAATTGGGATTAGGACTAATAGTGTTGTCAAGAATTAATAAAAAAACTGCCCTTAAAAGGGCAGTTTCTTGTTTATACTAAAAAAAAATTAAGGTTTTTAAGCTCCAATAACTTCTTTTACTTTTGCTGCAGCTTCTTCCAATGTTATTGCTGAATGAATTGGAAGTCCAGCTTCGTCGATTAATTTTTTAGCTTCTTCCGCATTGGTACCTTGCAACCTTACGATTAGTGGTACTGGGAATTGTCCTATTTCTTTGTAAGCATCCACAACACCTTGTGCTACTCTATCGCATCTTACGATACCTCCGAAGATATTGATAAGTATTGCTTCTACATTTTTGTCTTCTAGGATAATATCGAAGGCTGTTTTTACTCTTTGGGCATCTGCGGTACCTCCAACATCTAGGAAATTGGCTGGGTTTCCACCGGAAAGTTTTATCATATCCATAGTTGCCATTGCTAGTCCTGCTCCATTTACCATACAAGCTACATTTCCGTCTAATTTCACAAAATTAAGACCAGCTTCTCCGGCTTCTACATCCATAGGATCTTCTTCTCTTTTATCTCTAAGTTCTGCTAAATCTTTGTGTCTGAAAAGAGAATTATCGTCTAGGGTAACTTTGGCATCAACTGCAATTATTTTGTTGTCCGAAGTTTTTAACACTGGATTAATTTCAAAGAGAGATGCGTCTATACCTACATAGGCGTTGTAAAGACTTGTTATAAATTTTGTAAATTCTTTGAAAGCATTTCCTTCTAATCCTAAATTGAATGCGATTTTTCTGGCTTGGAAACCTTGTAAACCTAGTGCAGGATCGATGATTTCTTTGTGAATAAGGTGTGGTGTTACTTCTGCAACATGTTCTATATCCATACCTCCTTCTGTGGAATATACTACGGTATTTTTCCCTTGAGCTCTATCTAACAATATGGATACATAGAATTCTTTTGTTTCTGTTTCGCCTGGATAATAGACATCTTCTGCAACCAAAACTGAATTTACAAGTTTACCTTCTGCGGAAGTCTGTGGAGTTACCAACATCATTCCCAAGATATTTCCTGCATTTTCTTTTAGTTTATCAATATTTGGAGAGAATTTTACTCCTCCACCTTTTCCACGACCACCTGCATGTACTTGAGCTTTTACTACCCAGCCTTCGTTTCCGGTCATTTCTTTTAGTTTTCCAGCTGCTGCAACTGCTTCGTCCACATTATTGGCAACGAAACCTCTTTGTATTGCAACACCATACTTTGATAAAATCTCTTTACTTTGATACTCGTGAAGATTCATATTATTATTGTATTTAAAATTTCATTTTTTAAGATTGACAAAATTACAAAAAAGTTAGTGAATGTAATTCATTTATTAAAAATAAAATTTCTGCAATTATGATTCACTAAAAATCTATTACTGAAAATGTAGTTGAAAAGCAAAAAAACAATTTTTTTCTTTTGAACTTTCTATGAATTTAGATTTTTTTAAATTTGAAAAAAATATTTATGAAAACCATTGGAAACACTGTTGAGGAAATTATAAACAATATACCCGAAGAAAGAAGACCATATTTTATTAAACTTCATAATATAATTGTTGAAAATTTACCGAAGGATTTTTCTGCAGGGATCAGCTATGGTGGATTAGGTTATATAATTCCTCACGAAATATACCCTGCTGGTTATCATTGCAAACCAGTGGAACCTTTGCCAATTGCAGGACTTGCTTCTCAAAAAAATTCTATCAACTTTTACCACATGGGAATCTATCTAATACCAGAGTTATTACAATGGTTTGAAGATGAATATCCGAAACATTCCAAACAAAAGCTAGATATGGGAAAAAGTTGCATCCGTTTCAAAAAAATGGAGGAAATTCCGTATCAATTAATTGGCGAATTGATGCGAAAAATAACCGCTCAAGAATGGATAGATTTGTACGAAAGCAAATTGAAAAAAAAATAATAAAAACGAGTTTACCTTTCAAACAATATTCTTTGTCCTGCCTTTTTAGGTGAAATTATTCCATTTTGGTAAGCCAAGTGTCCATTAACAAAAGTATGAGTGATTTGTGTAGAAAATTCTGTTCCTTCCAAAGGACTCCAACCACATTTGTAGAGAATGTTTGATTTTTCTACTTTCCATTTTTGGTTAGGATTAATGAGTACCAAATCCGCCTTATAGCCTTCTTTCACAAACCCTCTTTTTTCAATTTGAAAAAGTATGGCAGGATTATGGCACATTTTTTCTACAATTTTTTCTAAACTTATTTTACCATTTTTATAATTTTCCAGCATCATATAAAGAGAGTGTTGTACCAATGGAGCTCCGGAAGGACAAGAGGTATATGGATTTTGTTTTTCCTCAAAAGTATGAGGAGCATGATCGGTTGCAATTACATCTATCCTATCATCTAACAAAGCTTTCCAAAGAGCATCTTGATCTGTTTGGGTTTTTACGGCAGGATTCCATTTTATTAGTGAGCCTTTGGTTGCATAATCTTCATTGGTAAACGAAAGATGATGCACACATACTTCGGCTGTTATTTTTTTTTGAGAAAGAGGAATGTCATTGCTAAAAAGTGCCATTTCTTTTGCCGTAGAAAGATGATAGATGTGCAATCTAGCTCCGGTTTTTTTTGCTAATTCAATCGCTTTGGAACTAGAAATATAACAAGCCTCCGCACTCCTAATCAGATGATGGAAATCCATAGGAATATCATCGCCATAGATTAATTTGTATTTTTCTGTATTATTTTTTATAGTAGTTTCATCTTCGCAATGTACACAGATAAGCATTTTTGTTTGCTTAAATATATTTTCCAAAGTATCCGGGTTATCCACCAACATATTTCCGGTAGATGAACCTAAAAATAATTTTATTGCCGCCACTTCTCTGGGGTTGGTTTTTAGGATTTCTTCTAAATTATCATTTGTACCTCCCATTGAGAAAGAATAATTGGCAAAGGATTTTTCTGCACCTAACCTATATTTTTCTTCCAATAATTCTTGTGTTATAGCATTGGGGACAGTATTGGGCTGATCAATAAAACTAGTTGTTCCACCAGCAATTGCAGCTTTGGATTCGGAAGCTATATCTCCTTTGTGCGTCAAACCTGGTTCTCTGAAATGTACCTGATCATCAATAATACCAGGAATTAAAAATTGACCTGTAGCATCTATCAACACATCAATACCAATTTCAGAAATATTGGTATTTATTTCTTTTATTAAATCATTTTCTATAAGGACATCGCCAATTTGTAAAGAATTTTGATTGACTATTGTTGCGTTTTTTATTAAAGTTTTCATTTTATTTTAGTTAGAATTTTAGAATTCAACAAAATTAAAGTTTTCATTATAATTTATACCTAACAAAATCAAAATAGTCGTGTAAATAATTACTTTTGCACTTTAAAATTATAAAAATTGTACAAAAAATTATTCGGACAGACAGCAGTATATGGATTAAGCTCTGTATTGGTAAGAGTTTTCCCTTTTCTTATTGCACCTATTGTTACTAGAGCATTTGGTCCATCGGCATCATCGCCGTTTGTAGATTGGTATTCTATTGCTGGTGTCATTACAGTATTACTTACCCATGGTATGGAAACTTCGTTTTTCAGGTTTGCCCAAGAAGACAACATCGACAAGAAAACTTTGGTATCCACTACCTCTCTTAGTATTATCAGTGTTGGAATAGTCTATTTACTTTTAGGATATGTTTTCAGACAACAATTAGCCAATGCCTTCGAAACTCCAAATCAGGTAAATTTCTTGGTTTTATTTTTATTCATACTTTCGTTTGATGCTTTCTCTACCATTCCATCAGCGATATTGAGATTGGAAGGACGACCAACACAATATATGCTTTCCAAAGTTGTTGGTTCTTTGGTCTATTTTTTCTTGGTGGTGTTTTTCATAAAATGGTTACCAAAAATGCCCAATGGATTTTTGGGATTGAAGTACAATCCAGAAATTGGTGTAGGCTATGTTTTCATTGCCAATTTGGTTCAGAGTATAGTTACCCTAGCAATTGTAGGAAAAGAATTTGTAAATTTCAGTTTCAAAAAATTTGATTTTCAACTTTGGAAACGAGTAATGAATTACTCATGGCCTGTAATGATTGCAGGTCTTGCCGGCGTAGTGAATCAAACATTGGACAGGCAGTTTTTGAAATATCTTTTACCAGAAAATCAGGCTAGACACCAAATTGGTGTGTATGGAGCAGTCTATAAAATTGCAACTTTCATTACCGTTTTCCGACAAGCCTACCAATTGGGTATAGAGCCTTATTTTTTCTCTAGTTTCAAAGACAAAAACAATCATAAAACTTATGCTGTATTAATGGATGTATTTGTGATTTGCAATTGCCTAATCTATACCGGTTTGATGGTAAACTTGCAATGGATTTCAGAAAAATACCTTCGTAACCCACTCTATTATGAAGGAATAGAAATAATCCCAATGGTTATGTTAGGAGCATTATTTTTGGGCATTTACCTTAACCTTTCCATTTGGTATAAACTTTCGGACCGTACAAGGGTTGGACTATACATTTCTGTAATAGGTGCATTAATAACAATGGCTATCAATTTTATTTTCATTCCCAAATATGGATATTGGGCAAGTGCAAGTGCAGCACTAATAACATTTACCAGTATGATGGTAATTTCTTACATTTGGGGACAGAAGGTATATCCTATCCATTATCATGTGAAAAAAATTGTTTCCTATCTATTTTTAGCTATATCTCTATCTTTGGTATCTTTTTATTTTTTTAGAACAAATTATATCATTGGTAATTTATTTTTATTAGTATTTTTGGCTTTTGTAATTTATAAAGAACAAAACATCATCAAAAGAATTATTAAGAAATGATACTACCAGTAATTAATAAATCCAAACATCCACTACCAGCTTACCAAACCTCGCAATCCGCAGGAATGGATTTGGTAGCGAATATAGACCAAGCAATACTACTTGCACCAATGGAAAGAAAAATAATTTCTACAGGATTGTATATCGCACTACCAGAAGGATATGAAGCACAAGTAAGACCCAGAAGTGGTTTGGCTATAAAAAACGGAATTACAGTTTTGAATGCACCAGGAACAATAGATGCAGATTATAGAGGAGAAATTGGTGTCATACTCATCAACCTATCAACAGAAAATTTCACAATTAATGATGGAGATAGAATTGCACAGTTAATCATTTCCAAATACGAAAAAATTGATTGGGAAACACAACAAATCCTAGAAACAACCACAAGAGGAAGCGGTGGATTTGGTAGTTCCGGAATTTAACAAAACACTCATCATTAGAAAATATAAATCGATAATAATATTAAATAAAACTAGAAAATAACATGAAAATTATTGTACCAATGGCTGGTAGAGGATCCAGATTAAGACCTCACACTTTGACAGTTCCAAAACCACTAATCCCTATCGGAGGAAAACCAATTGTACAAAGATTGGTAGAGGATATTGCCAAAGTTGCTAATGAAAAAATTGACGAGATTGCATTTATCATTGGGGATTTTGGGAAAGAAGTAGAAGACTCGCTTATAAAAATTGCAGAAAATTTGGGTGCAAAAGGAAGTATCTATACACAAGATGAACCTCTCGGAACAGCTCATGCCATAAAATGTGCAGAACAATCCATGATAGGAGATGTGGTAATTGCTTTTGCCGATACACTCTTCCGTGCAGATTTCCAATTGGACAAAAACTCCGATGGTGTAATTTGGGTAAAAAAAGTGGCAGACCCATCTGCTTTTGGAGTGGTAAAATTAGACAGTTACGGTTTCATAACTGACTTTGTCGAAAAACCAAAAGAATTTGTTTCGGATTTAGCAATTATTGGAATTTATTATTTTCAATCTGCTGAAAAATTAATGTCCGAAATCAACTATATTATGGACAATAACATAATGGTAAGTGGAGAATATCAATTGACCACTGCTCTGGATAACCTCCGAGACAAAGGTGCAAAATTTACTCTAGGAAAAGTTGATGATTGGATGGATTGCGGTAACAAAAATGCTACGGTAGAAACCAATGGTAAAATATTGAATTACGAAAAAGAAGAATTTGCAAATTATCCAACATCATCAAAAATAATTAATTCTTTAATAATCCCACCTTGTTTTATCGGTGAAAATGTAGAAATCATCAATTCCAAAATCGGTCCTTTCGTTTCGTTGGGCAATGGAACCAAAATCTACGACTCCAATATAGAAAACTCTTTGATACAGGAGAAAACCAAAATTGACCATGGCAACCTTAGCAACTCTATGATAGGTAATCATGCTGAGTATTATGGAGTTTCCAGAGAAATTTCTTTAGGAGATTATTCTGTACTAGATTTCCTATCCAAAGACAAATAATATATCACAAACAACCTATAATTTAGCATAACCCAAACCATACAAACAGTGTGGTTTGGCTTTATTTTTGTTAAGTAACAAGTCATAATTTTCAATATGATTTCACAACAAAGTATAAAAAAAACAAACAATACAAAGAAAAAATATATCTGCAGAATAATTACAATTTTGCAAATATTACTAATGGGATTTTTCTTATTTTCGTGCAAATCCAAAAATGCTATTGATACAAAAACCACAAAAGACAGCCTAGCAATAGACAGTCTGAAAATTGATTCCATAAAAATCCATAACAACCAAAACTTACCAAAAGACGCCAATGCCAATATCCCAATCAATGATAGGATAGATTTCTATGAAAAAGTATTGATACACCCTACATTTGAGCATTTGAAGATAAGAAGCAAAATAGATTTGGAAATCGGAAACTCCATTCCAACCCTAGATGCGACAATATATATAGAAAACAATCAGAAAATCTGGATGAATTTGTCCGTATTTTTGAATATGGCAAGAGGAATGGCAACACCGGAAGGAATAAAGGCTTATTCCATCTTCAATAGCACCTATATAGATTCCAACTTCGATTATCTCAATCACTTACTCAATATTGATTTCATCAACTACCCCACCCTTCAAAAAATACTGATGGGAAGGACTTTTATCCCAATCAAAGACTCTCAATTCATTCTATCCAAAAATATGGATGGGTACTACATGATTTCCAAGAAAAATTTGAAATTTGTAAATGATTCGGATAATACACCCGCAAAAGAGTATAAAGTTTTGTTGAAATATTCCATAAACTTCGATCTGGAAAAAGTCCAATTATGGGATGCTACAAGTAATAATGAATTACAAATATATTATGAAAACTGGGAAAATTTTAATAATTATCGACTTCCTAAAAATGTTAAAATAATTATAAAAGGAAATAAAAATGGGCAAATATTAATAGAAAACACGAAATTTGAAGATTTGAAAATGCAGACACCATATTCTGTCCCAAAAAAATACACCAAAATTGAAATTCAATGACAAGAAAACACTATATAATCCTTTCACTACTAACCTATTGCATTGCCTTTGGACAAAAAAAAGAGCAATTACAAAAACAGAATTTGGAACTAAAAAAGGAAATAGCTAATATCAACAAACAACTTTCCCAATCTCAAAAACAATCCAAATTATCCATTGTTTATCTGGAAAATGTTAATAAAAAAATTGTATTAAGAGAAAAAATATATAACAACACTCAAAAAGAAAAAAGATTTATAGAAGACGATATATATCTAAAACAATTGGAAATAAACAGACAGAATAAAGAGCTGGCTGTACTGAGGAAAAACTACGCAAAAGTATTGGTAAACTCCTACAAAAACAAAGGAATACAAAACAAAGTTACCTTTGTACTCTCTTCCAAAAGCTTTGGAGAAGCTATGCGTAGAGTGCAATATCTAAAACAATATTCGGATTTCCATGACAAGAAAGCTGCCGAAATTTCTTCCGCTGCTTTACTACTAAAAAAGACTATCGACCAAAAAGAAAAATCTGTTACCGAAAAACAAAACCTACTCACCAACCAAGAAAAAGAATTACAAACAATAAATGTTGATCGACAACAAAAAGAAGATTTAGTAAAAGAATTCAAGGCAAATGAAGGGAAATTGGTTGCAGAACTCCACCAAAAACAAGCCGAGTCCAAAGCATTGGACTCACAAATCCGAAGCATAATTGCCGAAGAAATCAGAGTTGCAAAAGCAGAAGCAGCAGCCAAGAAAGCTGCAGAAGCAGAAAAAATAAGACTAGCAAAAATTGCTGCTGACAAAGAAAAAGCCAGAATAGATGCCGAAAACAAAGCCAGAGCATTGGCATTGGAAAAAGAAAGAAAAGAAGCAGAAGAAGCCGTGAGAAAAGCCAATGAATTGGCTTTGAAAAAAGCAACAGAAGAAAGAAAAAGAACCGAAGATGCTGCAAAAGCAGATGCTGACGCAAAATCATTAGCCAAAAAAGAAGCAGCAGCAAGAGAAGCTACCGATGCTGCAAACAGAGCCAAAGAAGCTGCTAACAAGTTAGCAGAAGCAAAAGCCGCAGAAGCATCACTAGAAAAGAAAAAGAACGAAGAAAAAAAACTAGCCGAAAGCAAAGCACTTACCAATTTCGGAGTAACCATAGATGCAGGTGCAAATTTTTCTGCTAACAGAGGAAAACTCTCCATGCCTGTAAATGGTACTATAACACAAGGATTTGGTAGATTTCAGCATCCAGTTTTCAAACATATTGTACAAGAAAACAATGGGATAAAAATAGCTGTTACCAAAGGTTCCATAGCCAAATGTGTTTTCCCAGGAAAAGTTACCAAAATATTGCAAGGTATCGATGGTACCAAAACAGTTATGGTAAAACATGGCGATTATTTTACCATCTATTCCAACCTAGCTAATACCATGGTTACTCTTAACCAAAGTGTTTCTGCCGGAACTCCGATAGGTGCTGTAGGATTGGATTTTGAAGGCAACTATACACTAGACTTCCAAATATATGATGGTACCGGAAACCCAGTGAACCCAATGAGTTGGGTTAATTAAAAAATTTAAACTAATTTTGCAAAAAATATAACAATTATGTTAACAATATTCTTAACTATTTCTGCAGCTCATATTATTATTGTGGCAGTGCTTGTACTTTTATTATTCGGTGGAAAAAAAATTCCAGAACTTATGAAAGGATTAGGAAGTGGCATAAAAGAATTTAAAGATGCTGTAAAAGAGGAAGACAAAAAAGCTCCTGAAAACAACGAAACCAACAACACCAGTAGTAATCAATAATTATTGGTCATGAGTTTTAGCAAAAATGCTTGGTCGGTTTTCAACCAATCAATAAATGATTATCACTTATCGGATAATGTGGACACTTCTATAAAAAATCCTTTCACAAACGACAGTTTGGAACATCTTTTGTATGCTAAAAATTGGATTGACACCGTTCAATGGCATTTGGAAGACATCATAAGAGATGAAAACATAGACCCAGTAGAAGCATTGAAGTTGAAAAGAAGGATTGACTCTTCCAACCAACAAAGGACAGATTTAGTGGAGTATATAGATTCTTGGTTTTGGAACAAATATCAAAATACCAATTCAAAAAATTCGGCTAAACTAAATAGCGAAACACCTGCTTGGGCTATTGATAGATTTTCTATACTTGCACTAAAAGTATATCACATGGAACAAGAAACCAAAAGAGATACCGCAAGCGAAGATCACAAAACAAAATGCCAACAAAAACTAGATATACTGTTGGAGCAACACCAAGATCTTGGTACAGCAATTGACCAACTATTGTCCGATATTGAAAACGGTGATGTAAAGATGAAAGTGTACAAACAAATGAAAATGTACAACGATGAAAGTCTTAACCCAATCCTTTATTTAAAAGGAAAGAAGTAATGATTAAAAATGGTTTTTTATTAGTAAGTATATTATCCGTAATTTCTTGTGCTACAGAGAAAACAAATGTATCTCCTAT
>JAFDZJ010000034.1 GCA_018266965.1 Bacteroidota bacterium | reverse complement strand
TGCCAAAAAAATGTGTACTTTTGCTCATAGTAGTTATGGGTTTAGTCACTACAAAACTACTAAAAACAAGTGAGGGCAATTTCAAAAGAAAAAACCCTCACAATTTTTTATCGGACAATAGTGATTTTAAAATTCAATTTCCAAACCATCATAAGCAAGTCTAACATTGTCAGGAAGTTGATGGTTTTCCTTGTGTTTCCCAAAATGATGACTTAGGTGGGTGAGGTAAAGGATTTTTGGATTTAATTCTTCATTAAGTTGCAAAATATCACTCAAAATGTAGTGAGCCGGATGAGGTTCTGTTTTCCGAATACAGTTGAGGATAAGATAATCCAAATTTTTCAGTTTATTTTTCTCGGTTTCCGAGATGTATGAAGCATCTGTAATATATGCCAAGTTATTGATTTTGAATCCTAAAATTGGTAATTCGTGATGAAGAACATGTACGGGGATAATTTTTGTATTCCCAATTTCAAAATCATCATCAATATTTTTCAATTTAAAAGATGGAGCACCTGGATATTTTTTATCAGCAAATGCGTAAGGAAATCTATTTTTAATTTCATTGCTAACTCTTTTTAGGCAATAGATTGGCATGGCTTTTTTGGTCCTGAAAAGTATAGGTCTTACATCGTCCAATCCTATTACATGGTCATTGTGTTCATGGGTAATCAAGATAGCATCAACTGTGGATTCTTTAAAATTGAGCATTTGAGTTCTGAAATCTGGACCACAATCTATCAATATTTTGTTTCCGTCGTCTGTTGATAAGATTGCGGAACTTCTTAATCTATTGTCTTCCATGTCGTTGGAGGTGCAGACAGGACATTGGCAACCGATAACGGGGATTCCTTGAGAAGTTCCTGTGCCTAAAAATTTTAACTTCATATTTTCAAGGTTGGTTTTATTTTGGTAAATTTACAAAAATTTTATAATGTCGCTGTTAGAACACAAACTCACTCCAAAACAAAAAGCTCTTACCATCAATTTAGACTCTTCCGTTTACGGAACTTTTGCCGAGATTGGTGCGGGTCAAGAAACAGTAAGGCAGTTTTTTCGGGTAGGTGGTGCATCTAATACCATTGCAAAAGCAATGTCTGCTTACGATAAGGATTTTAGTGATGCCATCTATGGAAAGGAACATAAAAACAGATATGTTACCCAAAACAGATTAAGAAAAATGCTTCGTTATGAAGTTTCTTTAATTGAAGAAAGGCTGAATAGAAATAATTTCCCAGATAGAAGATTTTTTTCCTATGCTAATACCGTAACAACCATCAATTTCGATAAAACTACACAAGGACATGGCTGGGTTGGGATTAGGTTTCAATCTGCAATAGACCAAGACTACAACGAAATTGTCCTCCATGTAAAATTTCATGATAATGATGCTACTTTGCAACAAGAAACACTAGGTTTTTTGGGAGTAAATTTGATATATGGAGCTTTCTACTATTCCGATAATCCAAGGAGATTAATAGAGTCTTTGTACGAAGATATTTCCAAAGATAAATTAGAAATTGATATGATTGATTTCTCTGGACCTACTTTCGAATATGTGGACAATAGGTTGATGAGTTTGCAATTGGTAAAAAGAGGAATGACCGATGCTGTAATATTTAGCCCGGAAGGTAACAATATGTTGCCTGCTGATTTGTTGTACAAAAAAAATATTTTTGCTGTTAGAGGTAGTTTCAGACCCGTAACAAGAGTGAATATCGATATGTTCGACAATGGACTAGAAATGTTCAAGAAAGATACTCATTGTCATAATGAAAATATAGAAGTTCTATTTGAAATTACTATTTCCAACCTTCGAGCTTCTGGAACTATCGACGAAAGAGATTTTTTGGATAGAGTAGATGTGCTTGGCAAACTAGGGTATAATGTTATCATTTCTAATTTCTCGGAATACTACAAACTTGTGGACTATTTTGCAGGTTATACCAAAGAAAAAATTGGAGTTGCAATGGGTGTCAATAACCTATTGATGGTATTTGATGAAAAATATTACAACAATCTTTCCGGAGGGATTTTAGAAGCATTTGGTAAAATTTTCAAAAAAAATGTTACCATCTATCTTTACCCTTATCATGATGCAGTTACCAATCAACTTTTGACTTCCGAAAATCTGAAAGTAGAGTCTAACCTGAAAGAATTGTACAAATATTTCAAACACAATAAAAGGATTGTAGATATCCAAAACTATAATTTGAAATTTTTAGAAATCTATTCCAGAGATATTTTGGATAAAATTGCACACAAAGACAAAGGTTGGGAAGAGCAATTGCCAGATGGAGTAGCAGATATGATAAAAGAGAGAGCTATGTTTGGTTATAAAAATGAAGTACCATTAGACGAAATTAAATAATTAATGTACGAGAATTTAATTAAAAATATTTCAACAATCATTCATGCTCCAAACGAGGAAACAGATGCTAAATTGTTGAAAATCTGCCAACTGTTGGATACTGAAATTTCATATTTCAATTGGACTGGTTTTTATTTTAAAAATGGAGAAAAACAAGAGCTTGTTTTGGGTCCATATATAGGAGCAACAACCGATCATACTGTCATTTCGTATGGAAAAGGAATTTGTGGACAAGTTGCAATTTCTAATCAAACATTTGTAGTCCCAGATGTTACTTTGCAAGACAATTATTTGAGTTGTTCTATTGATACTAGATCGGAGATAGTTGTCCCTATCATTAAAAATGGTGAAAATATTGGGCAAATAGATATTGATTCTCACACCATTAATCCATTTACCACTGAAGATAAAGAATTATTGGAGTGGATTTGTAAAGAAATTTCAGTAATATTATAATTATTTGGTTTCTTGTAAAAATTCTAGATAATATTTTTTACATTTTGCCAAATGAGTTCCGTACCAAGAAAATGCTTCGCCATCGACAAGCATTATTTTTTTATTCGGAAAAAATTGTTGAAACTCATCGATATGTTTTTGTTGGAATGGAAAAGGCTCTGTTGATAAAAATATAATATCACTGGATTGCATATCTTCTAAAGCAATTTCTGGATACCTTTGTTTATTTTGATGCGTATTTTCAAACCCGAAATTTTGTAATATACTATGGATAAAGGTGTCGTTACCAATTGTCATATAAGGGTTTTTCCAAATGAGATAGGTGTAAGAAATGCGGGAATTAGTTTTATGAAAATTAAAAATCTGTTTCAGCTTATCAATCCATATTTCTGCGGTATTTTCAGAATTTATTTTTTTACCCAACTCTATTAGGAATTGATAATTGTCTTCCAATGTGTCGATTTCTGTAAGCCAAACCGGAAAATATTTCATCAATTCTTCCACCTGTTCCTTTACATTTTCTTCTTTGTTTGCAATGATTAGGTCTGGATTGATGGTTTTTATCTTTTCGATATTTATATTTTTTGTACCACCAATTATTTCCACCAATTGTACTTTCTCCTTTGGGTGGATGCAAAATTTTGTTCTACCTACAATTTCCATTTCAGAAAGCCCAAAATCAAAAAGGGTCTCTGTAATCGATGGTACAAGAGAGATTATTTTCATTTTCGAGTATTGCGTTATTAGAGTAGTTTTCCCGAAAGAAATAAACCTGCAACTGTAAAATAAATGATTAGTCCGGTAACATCTACCAATGTGGCTACAAATGGGGCAGAGGAGGTTGCTGGATCGAGTTTTAATTTTTTTAGGACAAAAGGTATCATAGAGCCACTCAATGTACCCCAAAGTACGATGGCTACAAGTGAGAAAGAAACACTAAATCCTACAAATACCCAATGTACACCATAATTATAAAGTCCGGTTTCTTGCCAAATTGCAATTCTGAAAAATCCAATAATTCCTAAAATAGCTCCTAAAAATAATCCAGAAGTTAATTCTCTTTTCATCACATACCACCAATCTTTCAGAGTGATTTCTTGCAAAGCCATAGCTCTAATGATAAGTGTAGCTGCTTGCGAACCAGAATTCCCTCCACTGGAAATAATTAACGGAACGAATAAAGCCAAAACAACCGCTTTTTCTATTTCGTGGTCAAAAAAACCCATTGCAGAGGCGGTTAGCATTTCGGAGACGAATAATATGATAAGCCAAGTTGCTCTTTTCCTAATCATCTCCATCCAAGAAGTCTGTGTATAGGGCAAATCCAAAGCTTCCAATCCACCAAATTTCTGAATATCTTCGGTATTTTGTTGTTCTATTTGATCCAAGATATCATCAATTGTTACAATTCCTACCAATACTCCAGCTTCTGTAATGATGGGTAACGCAGTTCGGTCATATTTTTCAAAATAAGAAACGGCATCTTCTTTTGTAGTTGTGGTGCTAATAGCAACAAAATGATTATCAGTAATATCGGAAACCAAATCTTCCTCTTCGGCTAATAATAATGTACCAATAGTAAGGTCATCTATTAATCTGTTTCGTTCATCGACCACATAAAGGTGGTTCATGGTTTCCACTTTTTTGCCTACTTTTTTTATTTGTTCAAGGCATTTTTTTACAGTCCATTCTTTTCTTATTTGTATGTAATAAGGAGTCATCAATCTGGCAATAGAGTTGGGTTTGTAGCCTAATAGTTTCAAGGCAATCCTTCTCTCTTGCGGATTAAGATGGTTGATGGAGTATTTGATTAGTTCGTCTGGAAAATCCTCAAATAGAGCAGTTCTATCATCGGGAGTCATGGCGTTAAGGATTTCGGATACCTCCTCACTACCAATACTTCGTATGGTTTCTTCTTGAAAATCCGGATCTAGGTGGGCAAAAACTTCTGCTTTGTATTCTTTGGGAACTTTCAAAAAAGCCAATAATCTTTCATCTGCGTGTAGTTCACTCAGGTTGTCAGCAATATCTACGGGATTGAAAATTAACTCTTTTGCATCCATTTTAATCTAATGTTTTTTGTGATGATATTATTAAATTAAAAATTTCTTTAAATTTTATACAAGCTATTATTAACGCTCAATTCAAAGTGCTGCAAAAGTACCTTAAAATTTCTAAAAATGAGATTTTTTTTTGTTT
>JAFDZJ010000349.1 GCA_018266965.1 Bacteroidota bacterium | reverse complement strand
GCTGATGCTACTTGTGCTTCTAAAATTTCAAACTTACCGACAAAAACAAAATGTCGGAATTGATTTATACCGATATTGATTTCTGTAAACTTTTCCTTTTCATCATCGGTTTTTAATATGTCTTTTTTTGCAATGAGTAAAGCTGTATCAATAGTGTCTTGAAGCACTTGTTCAACCGATTTTATTTCTCGTTCGGGTCTATATTCGATTTCCCCTTTTGCAGTTTCCCAAAATGATTTTTTGAAAACGTTTATGTCAGTTAGCAAATCAAACAAATTTCCAATGTCAAACAGTTGCTTTAAAATCTCTTTTTCCTTTTCTGTATTGTATGGAATACCTGTTGTATTGGGTGCAAACGCTGTGAGTTTGTCGCCCAAAATGGAATTGATGTCGGGAGTTGTAACAGAAACTGATTTGTCTGTTTGTAAAATCCATTCTGTTTCCAACGGAATTTCAATCAATGCCGGATAATGATTTTCTGCAAACAAAATATCCAATAAAATTTCTCTTTCGGGATTTGAAATTACTTCTCCTTGCTGATTTTTGTTAGCAAAATTTGAGTTGTATAAAAACTTGTAATGAGCTTTGGGAATGTCGCCTTGATAACTTCGTTTTTCATCTAATTCCATTCGGGTAAAAGCACTTGTTTCTTCAATTTTAGAAAGGTATTTTTCTAATTTTTCTCTGTTAATTTTTGGACTAACAATAATATCAATGTCCACCGAAAAACGTTTAGGTTCTTTCATCATCAAAATCAAACTTGTTCCACCTTTGAAAATGAAATTCAAACCACTTAACTGCAACTGTTCCAACAAATACAAAGCATAAATCATACTTTCCATTAACGTTGGGTCTTTGCTGTATTTCTTCCTTTTTTCAGCAATCCAATCGGCTGAAAGTGTTTTCAAATCAATCATTCAATATGTTTTTAGGAATATCTGTTTTATCGGTAAAGAGTTGTCGCAACTCA
The DNA here is from genome assembly GCA_018266965.1 of Bacteroidota bacterium. Lineage (GTDB taxonomy): Bacteria > Bacteroidota > Bacteroidia > Flavobacteriales > Weeksellaceae > Amniculibacterium. The sequence goes on along the minus strand of JAFDZJ010000349.1, from coordinate 1,571 downwards.
ATATCTTTTCTTCTTCGTTTGGCGTAGTGAAACACTTTTGTGAAATCAATGGCATAACGACTGTAAGCTGTATTTACGATGTGAACTAATTCGCTGCTTTGAAATGCTACAAACAATTTTTTGTCGGAATACAAATCAACTATCAATTTTTCAAGCGTTGTAGTTGCTACGTTGTTTATTTTCTGAATAGGCGACTTTGAAACCAGCGGAAGTAAAACAATTGCCTTTTCGCTATCGTAAATGTATCGTTCAATTTCTTTTTCTTCGGGTTGAATAAAAACATCGCCTAATTTTTGCCCTTTCAAAAAATCATAAACAGGCTCTAATGCTTCTTTTTCTGCTTGCAAAATTGTGATGTGCTTTGCAGGAACGTGAAGCATAAATTCACTAACAATTTGCGTTGTCCATACGCAAAATTTAAGCGTTGAAAATTGCTTTTCAATACTTGTATAAATTTTCTTCGTTGCCTTGTCAATGTCGGGTTTGAAAACGGGTTTGAAAGAAAGCGTAAAACGCCCTTTTGAATTGGAAGTAATCATTTGCTTTTCTTTCAGATTGTATATTATCCACCTAAAAGTTGTTTCCTTTAAATAGGGCTTAAACTGTGTATAAAAGTCATAAAGCTCTTGTCGGGAAAAGGATTTCCTATTCCTGAAATGTTGCCGAAGCTGTTCTGTGATAATATCGTTTGCCACCGCTTTATTTGCTTTGACTGCAAAGATAATAAAAAATTAAACAAAAGACATCAAAATGAAAAAAGTGTCAAATGTTTGATTTCAAACAAAGGACAGTAAAAGTGTATTTGTTGGCAAATGTTGGAAATCCAATTATCAGTTTTCTATCTTAATAATTTCCACAAAGTTTTCAAGACTTCCGATTTTTACGATGTCGCCAACTGTGTGTCCAATTAACGAAACCGCCAAAGGCGACTTTTCATAAATCTTTTGAATACCGTTTGATGTAGGTTTGTTATTCTGTGTAGTAACAATATGAATATTGAGGTCTTTTCCATTATTCATATATTTTACTTGAACTTTACTGTTTAGTTTTACAGTATCTTCAGCAAGTATTTTTGTTTGAATTGTTTCAACCTGTTCTATAGCCTGAATGTTTTCGCTTTCTTTATCAAAATCAAACAACGAATTTTGAGCAACATATTCTTCCAAAATCTCAATGTCGTCCGTAAAAGCAAAAGCTGTTTTAGAATAATCTTTAATTTTTCCGTTTACTGTTGCTTCTGTTTGTTTTATAAAATCAATAAGTCGTTTTGTTTCTCTGTTGGGATTTCTCCACCAATTTGTACTCCAAATTCTATGAAATACAAAGCCGTTATTTTCTAAAATTTTCTGTCTGTGTCTGTCGTATAAATACGCTTCTCGGCTTGAATGATATTTTGCTCCATCACATTCAATGGCAATTTTTGGAACGCCTATTATTTTCGGGTCGTAAACAATATCAATTCTAAAACCTGCAAATTGTAATTGTGGAATTAGTTTTTCTGTTCCGAAATGGTCTGCCAAACTTTGATAAACTTCTTCTTCAAAAGGAGATTCTAATTCGCCAAAATCTCT
>JAFDZJ010000348.1 GCA_018266965.1 Bacteroidota bacterium | reverse complement strand
GTCATTTGTACACCACCTAGATATAGTAGCTTCGTTTTTCCCAAGATTTTCTGCAAGCCATTTGCTGGTCAAGTTTTTCTCAACCAATACAACTTTAATTCTATTTATTGTCTTTGAGCTCATAAAAATTGCATTGGGTGCAAAGATATTGATTTTATATGAAACTAATTCGTTTTTCGGTTGGTGCGTTGGGGTAAAAGCAAATGTGCTGCATTGTGTTGGCTTTGAGCGTGGGATGCAGCTCTTTTGATTTTGCTGAAGCGTTGGCATTTTGTCTTTCATTTTTCTGTTCATTTATTGTCGGTAGAGTCGTCTTTTAGGGTGAGGCATAACGTTCCGGCGCTTGGAGAAGTGGCGGATTTTGAAGCATATACTTTCTTTTAGCACTAAACTTCATTTGAAAACCGAATGCTCGATTTAACACTGAACCCGCCATTTCGCCAAACGCCTGTTAGGCACAGTTTTAATTAAATTTATTATATCCATTTAAACTATTTCCTTTATAAACGCCAATTATGGAGTCAATGTAATTAGGGTTTTTTAAATAATGAATTTGTTCTTTTTTGTAATATATAACGGAATCTTTTATGTTATATACTAAACTTTCAATTTCTTTAATATTTTTATTTTTGAATACTTTATGAAGAATTTCAATAGGAATATTATTAACACCAATTTGTTTGTCAGTTTTCCAATCATTGTTTTCAAAATACATAATATAATTTCTTTCTATTGAATTAGAATTTTTATGATAATAAATAATTGACTTTTTACTTTCTATCTCAATAGAATCTAAAATACCTTGACTTTCAGTAACCTTACAAAATTTATTTTTTGGACATTCCTTTAATATATAGAATAAATTACCTAACGAACCAGCGTTTAATCCTGTGTATAAGAGAAAATATTTTTCTTTTGAATTTGTTTTTAAATTAAAGATTTTGAAATTACTATTCTCGTTTGCTGTAATACAACTATCTTTTAAAAATAAACCTTCTTCATTGTATATAAGAAAAAACTTAAAATCTTTTTCTTCTAAAATTATTTTCTTTTTTTCACAAGAAACAACCAAAAATGCTAAAAGCATTAAGAGTATTATGAAAGTTTTATGATAATTAAATAGTTTCATTAGTTTAATCTTTTAATTATTTCTTCCACATATTTTCTTGTTTCTTGTGCATAATCATTTTTTATTAAATCAAAAGAATAATTTTTATTCTTGTTATTTAATTGATATTTTTTACAATTATTAATTGTTCTATTAAAATTGGAATTATATGAAGCTATTACTAATTTTTTAAACTCACTACATTTTGGTATTGGGTTAGGTAATAATTTTAATAAGTATCTTTCAGTTATACAACCTAAATAAGCTGCGCTTAACCAAATTGCATCTTGAGGATTTATTTCTTTATTCGAGGAGTTAAAGTTTTCTAAAATATTTATTTTTTTTGATTGCAACCATTTTAGACTATCTTTTATTGCACTTTCACCTATTTGACAAATTCCATGAAAATTAAAATTTTTTGGACCATTTTGTCTATATCCTTTTTCTTTGTCATGGACGCCATAAACATTTATATTGCAAAAATCAGCAGTCTCTTGACAACACAATGATTTCAGTTCTGACGATGAAAAAATAACATAGGAATTAGATTTAAGAATATTTAAGGTAATATTATTATTAAATAATTTATTAAACCTTTGAAATTCATCATGTTCTTCTTCAAAAATTATAATAATATCATTTAAAAACGATTTATATGAATTTCTAGTATTCAAACATATTTTTTTTAACGTATTGAATTTATCATCAATTAATTCTGCTAGTTTTTCATCTTCCTTTACTTTAATGCTATTGTATAATTCAATTAAATTTGAAATATTTTCTTTGGTTTTGTCTTTCGTATAAATTGAAAATAATTCATTGTGAGTTTTTTTTGAATTTTCTTTTATTTTAGAATATAAGGAATTAATGAATACTAGTTTTTCTTTTTCTTCTTCTTTGTTGGTAAGTTTTAAAAGTTCATTTATGTGGTTTGTTCTTTCATTTATTTTTTTAATTAAAAATATGCAATGGTCTTTATAAATGTTATCGGTAAATTGAATTAGTGTTAAATTTAATAGTTCTGTTAATGAATTATTGCCTAAATTTTCAGAGCAGGAAATTTCACTATTATCTAATTCAAGATTATTATCCCATTCAGAAATTTCCCATTCATTTGTTGACCAATCACTTATTTCAAAAGGATTGTTTTCAAAATTATTATTTTCTTCATTAAACCATTCCGAGTTATCGGCACTCCAAGGATTTTCAAATTCTTTAAAATCACTCATAAAATTAGTATTAAGATGACAGGGCGAAGCCCTGTCATAGTTAAACATTATTATTATTGATTGCAGTTACATCCACTTTGAGGGACATCACAACAGTCTGTAAAAACTTTTTTGTAAAGTTTAGCTTTTTCTAATGGGTCTTCAATTTGGTCGATAATTTTTATTGCTTGAACAAGTTTATCGTTTTGAATTTGAGCATTATAAGTTGCGGCATCTTGAAGTTTAATGTTGTAACAATCTAAAGCTTCGCCTTGACCTAGTAAAGAATCGACAACGAGAGAAGGTGTTCTTAAAATTCTATAAGTAACATCTACAATTATACCATTTACATTGTGTTCCTCATATGTTTGAGTTAAATTTTTCTTTACCCTAACATATTCAACTGTTTCAGGTGTTGGAGCAGGATTAATACAGTTGTTTAAAGATTCACTTACTTTTTCAATTAATGAATTAGAGTTACCTTGATAATCTTTTATATTACATAGTTGTGTATATATCATGTTTTTTACACTATCAATGGCTTCGGGTTTTAAAACTTCATTTAATAAATCGTCTAAAGTGGCAATTCGACACGATTTAGAGTTGTCAATACCTCCATAGTAAATAAAAGACACATCGTTTACATAAGTTATGCTTAAAAATTCTTGTAATAATTGTCGAAAAACAAAATTTAAAACTCTACTTTTATTAATGTTTTCAAGTTCACGAGTTATAGTTTCTTCATATTCAGAAATAGATGTAGACGATGTTTCGGAATTAATTTCTATTTGTCTTAATGAGTCTGATTTAGCAACATGATGAGAAGTAGAACCTACTAACATTCCAACTTGTGTTTGCAATGCGCTATTAACTGAATTTGTAGTTGTTGATGAACTTCCGCCACCGCCACCGCCACCAATTTTAAGAATTCCTAAATTTAACCCAAAACTGCCACCAGCTTTCCAATTTTTTGTTTTTGTTTGCGTTTGGCTTTGGGAATAACTAGTTGTGTGATTAACCTCATTTTGAATTGTATTCTGTAAATCTTCTGCACTGCTTTGACTATAACTATCTAATACATTTTGTGCTAAAACTTTTGTAGTTTCATCATGTTGATATGTACGAATTGAAATATTTGTTTTTTCTCCTGGTAAAAGAGAAAAAGTTTTTAATGTTTTACCAGCGCCATAATTACCTAAAAATGATGACATTTTTAGTTCTAAAGCAATCAATAACTCTGGTTTCTCTGTTTTTGGGTCTTCAACTTGAACATAGTTTGTTTGAACAACTGTTCCTAAAGGATTAGAGTAAAGCACGGGTCTTTTGCCTTGTTTAATCATTTGTGCAGTGTAATTTATTGGAATATAGGCTCTAACAATTAAGAAAGTTGCCACAGGAGAGTTAGGAATTGGATTAGTAGTTGTGCTACCTGTGTTTGGGTTTATAGAAATTGGTTGAGGATTAGTTGTAACAACAGTAACTTCGTATTGGTCGGTTAAAAACTCTGTAGGAGTTTGTACTCTTTGAGATTTTTCTTGAAGAATTTTTCCAGCTTCAGAAAGTTCAATTCCAGTAGTTGGAAGAGGTTCAAAGAACACAACATTTGGTCTGTCAATTAAATTTATATTTTCAAAAATTCCAATAGTTCCTTTTGTGTTAATATCTTGAAGGATTAATTGAACTAATTCTTCCACTGTTTTATTTTTTAAATCTGCCCAAAAAGTCGAAACTGGATTAGTAATAAAGGAACTTTCAGGAATGTCAAGACTTAAAAAAGAAGTTGCATTATATGATGTACTTTGTGGCAAGTTGTAGTTTAATATACTAGCTTTTCCATTTTCATCTAATTTAATAAAAGGTTCTTTTGGAGTGCAGGAATTTGTAGGAGTAATTGCGATTTTTTCTTTAGCCATGATGAATTGATTTTATAGTTAATAATTAAAATTCAGTATTTTAACGCAAAATTTGAAATAAAATTGTGCCTAACGGTTTACGGCTTTGCGATGTGGCGGCATTTTAGCACAAAAGTTCAATAGAATTACTGATGTTGAATCTTGCACAAATGTTTCATAGTAGCACTTCACCCGCCATATTGCAAAACCGATGTT
>JAFDZJ010000347.1 GCA_018266965.1 Bacteroidota bacterium | reverse complement strand
TCTGGTTGAAAACATTTTTGAAGGCTTTTTAAAATTAATATACAAAAATAGAGTTCAAGAGTTTTCACTTGAATGTCTCAAATAGATTCAGTAGAGTTTGGCAGCCGGGAGAACATGCGCCGCATGAAAGACATGGCAGCAGTAGGTGGAGGTTTCGCATCATTTTATGCAAACATGCCTGATGAAGTAATATTGACAATTAATGGTAACCACCCGGTTTATAAAGATGTACTGGGAGAAGGTTCTACAGACATGCAGGAGAAAAAGGTTAAAAATCTTGCAGACCTTGCTTTGCTTTCTCAAGGTTTGTTGTCGGGAAATAAGTTAACCGAATTTATAAACAGGAGTGTTGATTTGATGGGAAAGAATTAATGAAAGTTTCGTTTTTATATTCCATTGAAGCGGTAACATTCTTATAAATTGTAAAAAAGCAAAGGGATATTTATGCTTAGGTTTCAATTAAGCTTTTGGAGGAAAACGTTGAAAAGTAGAATGCAGAGAAATATCCAGATACATTCTGCTTTATTTAAAAGGAATAATGCTATTTTAAAAAAAATGTTAAAAAAAATTTGTTTATTGTTAAAATATTTTTAACATTTATATAATCTTTTTAATCATCCTACTTAATTGAAAAAATGAAGCATATATTAACTGCGATTCTTGTATTAATATTTTTGAATAACACTCAAGCCCAATTATTTACTTTTTCTTTTACCGGAAATGGCACTTGCTCTCCTACACAGGGAAGTACCCTTACTAGTCAGCCTGGTAATGTAACTGTCAGTTCTGTTATCCGTGAAGGTTTAGAATGCGTAACATCAAATGATGTTTTTACTTCTAAAGGTTTTCCTGTAAATTCTCCAATAGATCTTAATAAATATTTGGAAGTTACTATTACTCCTGATGCCGGTTTTACGCTTAATTGCACCTCATTTAGCTTTTCAATTTCAAAAAGTTCAAGTGGCCCGTCAAATGGGAGAGTTGTTTATGGCATAGGGAATCAGGAAAACATAGATGCTTTAGGGTTTGATATTACAACCTCAACTACTACTATTCAGTTTCTCTTTTCACCATTTGTTTCAACTGAACCTGTAAAATTCAGGATATACGGATGGAATTCTACATCTTCCGTTGGCACCATGAGAATAGATGATATATCTATGTTTGGTTCCGTAACTACAACTAATCCGATAAAAATCAATTATGCAGAAGGAAGTGTTGGAATCGGGACAAACCCGGAACCCAATTTCACATTAGGCATTAATGGAAATACTTACATAAGTGGAAAAGTTGCAATCGGAATAAATGATGTTACTAGAATAGGCAGCCATTCCTTAGCAGTTGACGGCTCCGCTATTTTTACTAAAGCTATTGTAAAGCTATCAACTGCATGGCCGGATTATGTATTTGAGAAGGATTATGATCTTCCTTCATTACTTTATATTGAGAAGTACATTAAGGAAAATAAACGGCTTCCCGGAGTGCCGTCTGCTTCTACTATAGTAAAGGAAGGAGTTGATATCGGCGAAAATCAAAAGATTTTATTAAAGAAAATTGAAGAGCTAACTCTTTATATAATTGATCAGAATAAAAGAATTGAATTGCTTGAAAAAAAAATAGAAAAGCAATAGGCAATGAAGAATTTTATCGCGATATTATTTTTTCTTAGTACTTGCTTTGCTGAATCTTTTGGCCAAGTAGATAGCTTAGTCTTTCCAGACATTCCAGAAGATTTTGAAATAAATAAGATTTCCAAAAAATATTTTAATGAAGTTGAAAAAAAAGTGAATATATATTCAATAAGATTGAATAATAAAACCATTAAAACATTAACAAGGCTGAGCAAATGGGAGAATAAGATTAAGCATTTATTGGATAAAACTGATCCGGATTTATCCAATAAGTTGTTTTCCGAGAGTAAGACTTCTTTTAACTATATGTTAGAAAAAGTTAAAGCCGGAGAAAATATTGTTGTTAAACAAAAATCAGTCTATGATTCCTACAGAGATAATCTTACTACGAGCTTTAAGTATCTGGAGGAAAATAAAAACAAGTACAAAATAATAGCGCAAGAGGAAATAACAAGTATCAATTCAAAGATAAGTAAAATAAACAAAAAAGCAGATGAAGCATCCGCCTTGAGTGATTTAATAAAAAGCAGAAAGAAAGAACTTATTGATGCCTCTGCTAAATTGCTTCTAAAAAGCAAATATTTAAAAAAAATAAATAAAGATGCATGGTACTATAAAGAAGAAATAATGAATTACAGGGATATATTTTCAAAACCCGGAAAAGCAGAAAAAGCAGCTAAAGAGGTATTAAAAAAAATTCCTTCCTTTAACCAATTCATTCGTCAAAACAGTATGCTGGCATCATTGTTTAAATCTAATGAGGGCACAACAAATGCTTCAAGCCTTACAGGATTACAGACACGTACCCAGATAAATTTTTTAATTAATTCGCAAATAGAGAGCGCAGGAGCACAGGGAAGAGAAGTTATTAATAAAAATATACAATCTGCTCAAAATGAGTTAAAAGCATTAAAAGATAAGCTACTAAAACAAACAAATGGAGGAAGTGAAGAAATCCCTGATTTTAAACCTAATATGCAAAAAACAAAAACATTTTTGCAACGGCTGGAATACGGCATTAGTGTTCAGGTTGGTAAAACAAACAATTATCTGCCTTCTTCCACAGAATTTGCTTTTTCAATCGGGTATAAATTAAACGATAAAAGTGTAATTGGGTTGGGAGCATCCTACAAATTAGGTATTGGATCAATTGGGAAATTCAGACTGACACATGAGGGTATTGGATTTAGAAGTTTTATAGATTGGAAAATAAAAAATAAATATTATGCTTCCGGTGGTTTTGAAATTGCTCATAATGATGGTTTCAAAAATGTGGCCACTTTAAGAGATTTTAATGCATGGTCAACTTCCGGATTAATAGGAATTACAAAAAAAATTCCTGTGAAAATGAAATTTGCTAAAAATATAAAAATGCAGTTTCTATTTGATTGTTTGTATAAACAAAACCCTATTCAAAATAAGCCTGTATTATTTAGGGTTGGGTATTGTTTTTAAAAAATTGCGATAATGAAATACAAAACTAAAAATTCAAAACATCTGAAACTAATTATTTTTTTGTTACTCTTTGTTTTTAATAATTTGTATTCACAACAAAATAAAGTTCCTGAGTTTAACTTCGATAGAACTGTTAAAATTTTTCCTCCTTCTCCCAATGCAGCAGCTTTAGCGAAATATGCAGAAGTGCCAGTTTCTTTAAATACCGGAATCCCTCAAATTAGTATTCCAATTTTTAGCTGGGGGGGAGAAAAAAGCCCTATTACCTTAGAAGTAAATTTATCTTATTTTGCTGGAGGGATAAAGGTGGAGGATGTACCAAGTAATGCTGGCCTTAATTGGTCTTTAAATGCTGGAGGTGTTATTACTAGAAGTGTTAGGGGACTGCCAGATGAAAGTTTTTTGGGTTACATAAATCAGCCAATAATACCTGATTATAATACAACTGTTTATCAGGGAGACTATTATTTAAATCCTGCGAGCCAAGAAACTGAAATAATTACTATGAATGTAAACCCCTTAAATATAATAGCACCGTTTAATAATCAGCCAACTAATAATGGCCTAACTTATCAGTATTATAAAGGGTTCTACGATACAGAACAAGATGTATTTTATTATAATTTTCAAGGTTATTCAGGAAAATTTGTAATTGATAAAAATAGAGAAATCAATAAATTTGATTTAAATGATCTTGATATTCAAATTAATTTTAATCCTATTTTCCCAAATCAAATAGATGGTTTTACAATTATTACAAATACGGGATTAAAATACGATTTTCATACTACTGAGAATTCGAATATTACCTCCATAACAGAAGAAAATGTTGAGGGATCACCACGTTTTTCACAGCAAAATACTTCTTTTATAAGTAGTTTTTTCCTAACGAGTATAAAGGACCACAATTCTGAAGAAGAGGTAAACTTTGCCTATGAATCTAGAAACATAAATTACTTAGGAGGTTGGTCTGAGAGTTCTGAATTTCAAAGTAATCAGATTATGTTATTTCAAAATATTCCAGTAAATAAAATATCTTCTACACTTTTTAATTATAGTAAAAGCGAAATTACAACACCTCAAATTAAAGAGATTTCTTTGCCAAATAAATTTAAAATTAATTTTTATTACGATACACCTAGACAAGATGTTGCTGGGGATAAAAGTTTGGATAGAATTGAAATAGTTGATCAATTAAATTATTCTAAAAAATATATTCTTAGCTATGACTATTATTTATCTCCTCTAAATCCGAATCTGTGGTCCAGTTGGCATGAACCTATAGTTCATCCTGAACTTTATAAAAGGCTAAGGCTGAAAGCTATTCATCAAGTTAAGGATTGGAATTCTTCAACACGTATTTTAATAAATAAATTTGATTATAATGATATTCCCCTTCCCCCAAGAGATTCAAAAGAAATTGATTTTTGGGGATACTATTATGGAAACAATAGATACCCATATACATTAATTCCTCAAATTTTTCCGGAAATAATTGACAACCCCCAACAAGAAGGTCTCCAATCCTTTGAGCCAGAACAATCACAACTGAATATTTTTTCAATGGGCAGTGACAGGAGGCCTGATGCTGATAATTCTCAGGCTGGAATTTTAAGGAAGTTGTATTTACCAACGGGAGGCTATACTCAATTCGACTATGAATCCAATACGGTGGAAGGACCTATTTATTATAATTCAAATATTGGCTATGTTTCCTCAAATTCAACAAGATTAAGGCCCAGTTTTAAGCATCGAATCAAAATGAATGAAAGAAATTTGGAAGGAGTAATGTTTTTGATTGAATTTAAAAGAGTAAATAATGACGGGAGTATATACGTCCAACCACCTCCCACTCCTCCTTATACATGTATTGGAGATTTAGGAAATGCTTCTATTAGCTTTATTGTAACTAATGCGGATAATTCAATAGTGAAAGTTTGTGAATTTGCTCCAATAATAGAAGGGGATGGAAGAGTTAAAATTTATTTTAATTTACCATTGAACGAAGAATATTTTATTCATTATAGTTTAAATAATTTCCCAACCACGTGTGGAAGCCCATTCTATTACGAATTTAATGCTACCGCAAAATATAATATTATAAATACATCTTCTTTGGCAGGAGGCATACGTATAAAGGAAATTAAACATTTCGACCCTACATCAGGTAAAGAATTAAGGACAGTATATGATTACCTTAATGACAATAATATAAGTTCAGGGCAATTACCAGTTATTCCTAATTATCAATATACAATTAATGCAATCGGCATTTGGAACTGTTGCGATTGCGACAATGGCACAATCCCGATATTATTGGGATATCAAAAATATAAAACAAGAACAAGTTCCTCTACTCAAACATTGGGTTTTAACGGAGGAGCGAATGTAAATTACAAGAAGGTCACATTTTATAATGTTGATGAAATGGGCAATAAGTTAGGAAAGACAGAAACTAAATTTTCTGAAATAAATTTTAAAAACTACAATCAGTATTTTCCATATACACCGATTCAGGTAATAGACTGGAATAGCGGAAATAAAATGGAGGAAAAGATATTTGATAAAAATGATAAGCTTTTAAGTCAGGTTAATTATGATTATTACACTTATAGTTTCGAGGCTGAAAAAAATTTAAACAGGTCTGTTAAGATTGCATGTATTCGAACAGATAACTGTGTTCAACTTGAAAATACTGTTCCATTTTATAGGTATGTAGCTCATACATATTATCCATATTCAGGAAGGACATTATTAAAAAAAACAACAACAAAATTAATTGACGAATTTTTAAATGAAAGTATAGGAACAGAAGAATTCTTTTACTATAACAATACCTCTTTATTAAGAAAAACTGTTGCCAAAAATAGTAAAGGTTACAAAACGATTAACAAGTATTATTATGCTGCCGATTTTACATCTGCTCCAGCATTAAAACTTGTTTCAAATAAAGTCTCTGGCAAGCCTGTATCAATTAGATCTTTTATACAGAAAACTGTTTCAGGGTCTGAGGAAGAAATTAAAGGAACAGGAATAGATTTTGAAATTATAGGTAATTTTTCAAAAGAAAAATTTTTTAGTACACTTGCAACTGAATCTCCTCTTATAAATCCTCTACATGACGCTTCAAGTGTAAAGCAGCAACACGATATAATAACCGGTACTATTACTAAAAGAGATGCACAAGGCAATGTAATTGAATTCAAAGGAAGAGATGAATTAATTACTTCAATTATTTATTCATACAATTTTCAGTATCCCTCAGTTAAAATAGTAGGAAAATCAATTCAAGAGGTTTTAGATAAGGTAAGTTCATTCTCCCCATCACAAATTCCAATGCTGAATACTGATGCAGATTTAGAAACCCTTGCTACTGAAATCAGAAATGGTTTTGCTTCTGATAATAATGTACAAATCTACAGCTATACTTATTTACCTATAGCAGGAATAAAAACTCAAACAGATTTAAATGGAAAAACTATATATTATAATTATGACGAATTTTTTAGACTTAAGAATATCATGGATAACGATTTGAATATTTTGAAGCAATATGAATATTCATATAATTCTGATTGTTCTCCCACAAATTGCACTGCTGAAGGATATAAATGCATAGAATCAAATTGCGTAAAAGGCATCAAAATTTATACAAATTCCGTTTTAAATTCCTCTGGAAATTGGCTGTGTACATACCACTATAAATGGGCGGATGGTTCCCAAAGTGGAAACTATAATGAGATTTCAGAAGAGGATTGTTCGGTTTATATTGATTAATAATTTTCCTTTAATGAGAAAACAAATGAGAAACGTTTTTAATTTTTTCTTATTTTATTCGCTTATTGCTGTTAAATCAACTTATGCGCAGGTTAGTAATACTCCTGAGGATATAAGCCATCCTCCTATATATACAACCATTGATGATTTAACATCAGAAACAATTAAAGAACCTGGTTTGATAAATTTTGTACGTGAATGGACAGCATTAGCCCCTATTAATAATCAGTTCGAATTTACAAATTCATCTGCAACTTCCGTAAATCAAAAAACATCTTACTTTGACGGCTTAGGAAGACAAATTCAAATAGTAGTTAAAGAAGGGTCTCAAAATTTTAAAGATTTAGTTTTGCCTCAGATTTATGATAATTACGGCCGTGAAATTTATAAAGTTTTAAGCTACCAAGCTTCAGGAAGTTCTGGGAACTTTTATTCCTCGCCACTTTCAGAACAAAGTTCCTTTCTCCAATCTAAATATCCCTACGAACAGGTTTTTTACAGCAAAACAGAATACGAACCTTCCCCTCTTAACCGTATAAATAAAACGTATGCACCCGGCAATTCATGGGCAGGCAGCGGACGGGGAATATCATATAAATACCTTATCAGTACCGAAGCTGACGCGGTGCGTGTGTGGAATGTTGAAAATAACATTCCTGTAAGCCCGTCAGCTTATTTACCAGGGGAGCTATATAAAAATGTTACTATAGATGAAGCTGGAAATGCTGTTGTTGAGTATAAAGACAAAGATGGTTTGGTAATTCTTAAAAAGGTTCAGGCAGAAGACAATACACCTGCTGATTACAGCGGATATGATAAGTGGCTTTGCACCTATTACATTTATGATGACCTGGGAAGATTATGCTTTGTCCTTTCTCCAAAGGCGGTTAAAATGCTTTACGAAGCTCCTCGGATCTGGGAAGTTAATTCAAATAATCTCGAAATTTTAAATGAACTCTGCTTCCAATATAAATATGACAGCAGAAGCAGGCTCAAAGCCAAAAAAGTTCCCGGAGCTGATTGGGTGTACATGGCATACGATTCAAGAGATAGGCTTGTTTTTACTCAAGATGGAAATATGAGGTTACGTAATCAATGGTTGTCAAACTTATATGACAATCTCAATCGAGTTGTGATAACAGGCATGACGAACTATAGCGGATCATTTGAAGATTTGCAAACATACATAAATACCCCACGAGGCAGCACTTCCTATAATTCTGAAGGAACTTCTATTTCCGCCACAGTATCAATTTCAACATTACAAAGTGGGTTAATACATATTCAGGCTGCCGAAATAATTACTTTTGATCCTGGGTTTACCACCGACAATTCCACTTCATTAATTGCTGAAATTATAACCGGCACTTCTGAAAGTATTGATATTTCAGAGGATCCTTTTCCTCCAAATTCAACTTTTATACCTTTAACAATTACTTATTATGATAACTATCCATCACAAAATTTATTTAATCCTGCAAATAATACTAAATTGGATGCAGGGAATAATCTTCATCCCGTGACTCTGCCTCAACAAAGTGAGCAGAAAGTAATAGGAATGGTAACAGGAAATAAAATAAGGATTTTATCTGATCCGGAAAACCTTTCTCAGGGCGGGTGGCTCGAAAGCTATATTTATTACGACAAATATGGAAGAGTTCTACAAACTAATTCAAAAAACAATATAGGTGGGCGGGATGAGATTACGAATATGTATGATTTTTCAGGGAAACTCTTATGCTCTTATCTGTTACATACTACGGCTAACCCAAATGAAGAAACAGGTATTGCAACAAGCATGGAATATGACCATACCGGAGCATTAATTAAAGTTTCAAAAAGGATAAATGGTGGTGAAAATAAACTTATACTGGAAAATGAATATAATGAACTCGGTCAGCTAGCGAAAAAGAAACTTGGAAAAAATCCTTCGGATGATGACCCCCTTGAAACTCTTAATTATGACTACAATATAAGAGGGTGGCTGAAAGGAATTAATTCCGGTTACGTCAAAGGAAGCGACAATAATAATTGGTTCGGTATGGATTTAAGCTACGACTGGGGTTTTACACTTAACCAATATAACGGTAATATAAGTGGAACCAAGTGGAGATCAAAGGGTGATGGGGAGCAACGTTCTTATGGTTTCGGTTATGATAATGTTAACCGGCTAATGTTTGCCGATTTTAACCAGTATTCAGATGGTGGGTGGAATAAGAGTGCAGGTGTTGATTTTACCACTATAATGGGTAACGGCATCAATCATAGCACAGCTTATGATGAAAATGGCAATATAAAAGGAATGAAACAGTGGGGGCTGAAACTAACTAGCAGCAGCCTTATAGATGACCTGTCATATAACTATATGCCAAACAGCAATAAACTTCTGAATGTTATAGATAATTCAAATGACGCACACACAAAACTTGGCGACTTCCGGTCTTCAGTTCTGTACCAGCAATCTGAGCCAGTTAAAACAACCACTACCATAGATTATGAATATGACATCAACGGCAATCTTACCAAAGACCTGAATAAAGATATTTTTCCTCAACAGGGAATGGCATTCTCTATAATCATCTTAACCTTCCTTATAAAATAAATGTTCAGAAAGATGCTAACAGCCAAAAAGGCGAGATTAAGTATATTTATGATGCCATGGGCAACAAACTTCAGAAAATAACAGAAGAAAAGGATATAACCATCAGCCATAACGGAAGTTCATACACAACCAATGTAGTAACCACTACAGATTATTCCGGAGTGTTTGTTTACGAAAGCAAATCTTACAGTAATCAGGATTTATCAGATTTGTCGTACAGTAAAAAGTTACAGTTCTTCTCTCATGAGGAAGGCAGGGTAAGGCCGATGGTTGGGAATACTGAAACACCCTTTGTTTATGATTATTTCATTAAAGATCATTTGGGT
>JAFDZJ010000346.1 GCA_018266965.1 Bacteroidota bacterium | reverse complement strand
TTAATCGGAATTTGTAATTCGGAAAACTATCAATTATATTTTCAAGATATTAGAGATTTGGAAGGTATGAGAACTATTTTCCATGACCATTCTGTCGATATGATAATCCATTTGGCAGCTTTGGCGGGAGTAAGACCTTCGATAGAAAGACCTTTGGAATACGAGGAAGTCAATATCCGTGGAACCATGAATCTATGGGAATTGTGTAAGGAATTTGGGGTGCAAAAATTTGTTTGTGCTTCTAGTTCTAGTGTTTATGGCAATAATCCCAAAATTCCATTTTCGGAAACGGATTCCGTGGACAAGCCAATTTCTCCTTATGCTGCAACCAAAAAATGTGGAGAAATACTCGGTCATGTTTACCACCATCTTTATAATATCGATATGGTGCAGTTGAGGTTTTTTACTGTTTATGGTCCTAGACAAAGGCCGGATTTGGCAATTAGAAAATTTGCAACCCTCATTCGGAACAATCAAGAAATACCATTTTATGGAGATGGATTAACAGCTAGAGATTATACTTATATTGATGATATTATCGATGGAATATGCAAATCTATTCAGTTTTTGGAAAATAATAATTTGGTGTATGAAATCATTAATCTTGGTGAAAATGAAGTCATTAGTCTCGGAAAAATGCTTTCTACAATAGAAATGAATTTACAACAAACTGCCAATATTACACCTCTGCCAATGCAACCAGGAGATGTACAAAAAACCAATGCAGATATTTCCAAAGCAAAATCTTTGTTGAATTATAACCCAACTACAAATTTCCAAAATGGCATAAAAAAATTTGTGGAATGGTTTTTGAGAAAGTGATTGCAAGTTTTTTATCACAACGATTAATAATAGTAAAAGCAACCTATTAAAAATCAATAAGAAAAAACTTTGTTTATTAACCTATTTTTATACTTTTGCAAAAAAATTAATTTTATGTATTGGACACTAGAATTAGCATCATATTTGAGCGACGCACCTTGGCCTATGACAAAGGCAGAACTTATTGATTACGCCATCCGAACCGGAGCACCTATGGAGGTTGTAGAAAACCTACAAGCAATAGAGGACGAAGGGGAAATCTATGAAAGCATAGAGGAAGTGTGGAGCGATTATCCTACGGATGAAGATTTTCTCTGGAACGAGGACGAGTACTAAAAAATATCTAGCCAATTACAAAAAGTAATGGGCTATTTTATATTAATATTAATGCGGTTAGCGTGGACTAATTGCGAAAAACTAAATCAATGAATTTTTTAAATAAAGTTCTGAAAGGTTTCCTTGGCGACAAAAACGCCAATGACCTGAAAGAAGTAAAAAAAGTTGTCGCTAAAATAAAAGCTGTAGAACCTACAATCCAACAATTGTCCGACAATGGTTTGAGAGAGAAAACTGCGGAATTTAAAACAAAAATAAAAGCAGCTTCTGAACAAGTTACAGAGAAAATTTCTGCAATTAAAGAACAAATAAAAAACTCCAATAATGTGGACGAAAAAGAAGCATTATTCGGTAATATAGAAGTTTTGAAAAAAGAAGCTTACGAATTGGAAGAGGCTGTCCTCAACCAAATTCTACCAGAAGCTTTTGCTCTTATTAAAGAAACTGCAAAAAGATGGGCAGAAAACGGAAGTATTACTGTTACAGCTACGGAATTTGACAAACAACTTGCCGAAACCAAAGATTTTGTAGAAATACAAGGCGATAATGCTATTTGGAAAAACTCTTGGAATGCCCATGGTACCGAAGTAGTTTGGGATATGATACACTACGATGTTCAATTTATTGGTGGTGTAGTATTACATTCCGGAAAAATTGCAGAAATGGCAACCGGAGAAGGTAAAACCCTAGTAGGTACTTTGCCTATCTATCTTAATGCTTTGCCTGGAAGAGGGGTTCATGTGGTAACTGTAAATGATTATTTGGCGAAAAGAGACTCCGCTTGGATGGGTCCTTTGTACCAATTTCATGGTTTGACAATCGATTGTATCGATCACCACCAACCTAACTCCGATGCTAGAAGAACTGCTTATAATTCGGATATTACTTATGGTACTAATAACGAATTTGGTTTTGATTATCTTAGAGATAACATGGTAACTGATCCAGGAGAATTGGTACAAAAAGAATTGAATTTTGCAATTGTAGATGAGGTGGATTCTGTTTTGGTGGACGATGCTAGGACTCCACTGATTATTTCCGGTCCAGTTCCACAAGGGGATAGACAAGAGTTTGACACCCTGAAACCTTCTGTGGATAGGATTGTTGCAGTACAAAAGCAAACTGTAACACATATCTTTACAGAAGCTAAAAAACTTATCGCACAAGGTAATACCAAAGATGGTGGTTTCAAATTATTACAAGCATACAGAGGTCTTCCGAAAAGTAAAAATATTATCAAATTTCTTTCCGAAACAGGAAATAGAGCTTTGCTACAAAAAGTAGAAGCTCAATATATGCAAGACAATAATAGAGATATGCCAAAGGTGGACAAAGATCTATATTTTGTAATTGATGAAAAAAATAATCAAATTGACCTTACCGACAAAGGTGTGGAATATATGTCTCAAGGGTATGAAGATAAAGATTTCTTTGTGCTACAAGATATAGGAACTGAAATTGCAGAATTGGAAGCCAAAAATCTATCCAAGGAAGAAGAATTTGAACAAAAAGAAAAATTATTCTCCGATTTTGCTAACAAGTCCGAAAGGGTACATACCATGAACCAATTGCTGAAAGCCTATACATTATTCGAAAAAGATGACGAATATGTAGTTATGGATGGCGAGGTGAAAATTGTGGACGAACAAACCGGCCGTATCATGGAAGGTAGAAGATATTCCGATGGATTGCACCAAGCAATTGAAGCCAAAGAAAATGTAAAGATAGAAGCTGCTACCCAAACTTTTGCAACTATCACTTTGCAAAATTATTTCCGTATGTACAACAAGTTGGCAGGTATGACAGGTACAGCAGAAACCGAAGCTGGAGAATTTTGGCAAATCTACAAATTAGATGTGGTGGTTATCCCTACAAATCGCTCAATTTTAAGACATGACAAGCACGATTTGGTTTTCAAAACTAATAGAGAAAAATACAATGCGGTAATCGAAGAGATAGAAAATCTTACCTCACAAGGAAGACCTGTATTGGTAGGAACAACATCGGTAGAAATTTCTCAACTACTTTCCAAAGCATTGCAATTGAGAAAAATACCTCACCAAGTCCTCAATGCAAAAATGCACAAAAAAGAAGCGGAAATTGTTGCGGAAGCAGGTAGAGCAGGAGTGGTAACTATTGCAACCAATATGGCTGGTAGAGGTACCGACATCAAATTGAGCAAAGAAGTAAAAGAAGCAGGAGGTCTAGCTATTGTAGGAACCGAAAGACACGATTCCAGAAGGGTTGATAGACAGCTCAGAGGTCGTGCCGGAAGACAAGGGGATCCAGGAAGCTCTCAATTCTATGTGTCTTTGGAAGACAATCTTATGAGATTGTTCGGCTCCGAAAGAATTGCCAAAATGATGGACAAAATGGGACACAAAGAAGGTGAAGTTATCCAACATTCCATGATTTCCAAATCCATAGAGAGAGCTCAGAAAAAAGTAGAGGAAAACAACTTTGGTATCCGAAAAAGATTATTGGAATACGATGATGTTATGAATAAACAAAGAGATGTTATCTACAAAAAAAGAAAAAATGCACTCTTTGGAGACCACCTGAAATATGATATCAAAAACATGATTTTTGATGTGGCTCATGCTGTTGTTAATAAAACAAAATTGGAAGGAGATTACAAAGATTTTGAATATGAAGTTATCAAAAACTTTACAATGGGATCTCCTGTATCCGAATCTGATTTCAAAAATAAAACAGTAGAAGAATTAACACAAACTGTTTTCCAAGCAGCAGAACAAGATTATCAACAAAAGCTAAATCTACTAAAAGAGAAAGCATTCCCGATTATCGAAAATGTTTACCAAAACCAAGGAAATATGTTCAAAATGATACAAGTTCCTTTTACAGATGGACATCGTTCTATGACCATAGTTGCAGACCTGAAAGAAGCTTATGATACCCATTGCGAAAGCCTTATCAACGATTTTGAAAAGAATATTACACTAGCCATTATCGATGACAATTGGAAACAACATCTTAGAGAAATGGACGACCTTAGAAGATCTTCCCAAGGTGCTGTGTACGAACAAAAAGATCCTTTGGTAATTTACAAACAAGAATCTTTCTATCTTTTTACTGAAATGATGGAAAAAGTAAATAAAGAAACTATCTCATTCTTGTACAAAGGAGAAATCCCAGCTTAATTTTTTTTAAGATTGAATAATAAAAAAACCTTGTTAACAGTTTGTTAGCAAGGTTTTTATTTTAAAGCTACAAATCGTTGTTGAGTTGGGTAACAGTTTCAAATTCTTTCTCTATAATAGGATTGTGTCTGTAGGTAAGCCTTGAAACAACCCAGTTGGTAAGGAATGAAAGTATAAAACCAGGTATCAATTCATAACAATCCTTGTAAGGATGCTTGATATACACCCAAGCCAATACAGTAATTCCCCCAACAATCATTCCGGATAATGCACCTTGGAAAGTAGATTTTTTGTAAAGTAAAGAGAGTAAAATGAGCGGTCCAAAAGCGGCACCAAATCCTGCCCAAGCATTGCCTACCAAATTGAGGATACTATCTCTTGGTTCGAGCGACAATAGTATTGCAACAGCAGCTACTACTAATACCGATATTCTACTTGCCAAAAGCATTTTTTTGGAGTCTGCTTTTTTGTTGATAAATGATTTGTAGATATCTTCGGTCAAAGAGCTGGAAGTAACTAATAATTGAGAAGAAATTGTACTCATAACCGCTGCCAAAATTGCAGATAATAAAAATCCACTGATGAGTGGGTGGAACAATGCACGAGAAAAATAGATAAAAATAGTTTCTGCTTCTCTATTGTTTTGATCGAATTTGAGCATAGTTTCCAAATCGAATTTTTGCAAATAAGCAATCCCTAATAATCCGACAATTAATGCACCAGAAACGGTAAGTATCATCCAACTAATACCAATATTTCTTGCTTTTTTCAAATCTTTTGGCTGATCTATTGCCATGAATCTTACCAAAATATGTGGTTGTCCAAAATAACCCAATCCCCAAGCCAATAATGATACAACTCCTATAAAAGAAGTCCCTTGGAATAAGTCCAAATATTTTTCTCCTTTGTTGTTGATGATGGAGATGCTTTCGCCCAACCCTCCAATGTCATATATTACCACCGATGGGACAATTACCAATGCCAAAACCATAATAGTTCCTTGTACAAAATCTGTAAGACTTACCGCCAAAAAACCTCCCAAAAAGGTATAAGCTACAACAACCAATCCTGTTGCAAATACACCTGTGAGGTAATCCAAACCAAAGGCAGATTGAAATAATTTGCCTCCAGAAACCATACCAGCAGAAGTATATAAAGTGAAAAATACCAAAATGATAATTGAAGATACTAGTTTCAAAATGTGTTTTTTGTCTTTGTATCGATTCTCAAAAAATACTGGAAGCGTAATGGCATTTTGTGCTATTTCAGTATAAATTCTTAACCTAGGAGCTACCAAAACATAATTTAGAAATGCACCTATGGTAAGTCCTATCGCAATCCAAGCACTGGAAAGTCCATTGAAATACATTGCTCCTGGCAAACCCATCAACAGCCAACCACTCATATCAGCAGCACCTGCGGATAAAGCAGTAACAGCAGCACCTAGTTTTCTGCCACCTATCAAAAATTCTTCGGAGTTGGCAGTAGATTTTTTGTAGGAATATATCCCTATTCCTAACATTAATAACATGTATATCCCAATTGATATTGCTTCAAAAATTTTCATTGCTTGTAGGTTTATTTGTACAGACAAATCAATAATTTAATTCCAAATAAAAAAATATGGATTCAAGATTAGTTGATTTTTTTTTAAATTAAATGAGTTTTTAATCAGTAGTTTGGCTTGTTTTCTTTGATAGTACACTATGCTTTTGTCCATAAGCGAAATATATCCCCAATCCTATGATGAACCACAATCCGAACCAAAACCAATTGTTATGAGTCATCCCGGTTAATAGATAAAGACACGAGCTTAACCCAACTAGTGGTATTAAGGATAGATTTTTTACAAAAGCTAGTATGCAAAGAATGAAATTTATAATAATAAAAACAGTCATTGATATTCTAAATTCTCTCAATTCCAAATCTTGCCAATCCAATAACGAATGAAAAAATGAAGGCTGCCAAAGATAAAAACCCAATAAACCTCCTAAAAAAACAATAGGAAAAATTATTTTTCCATTGATGTAGGGTAGATGGAATCTGCCTTTTAATTTTTCTTTTCTAGGCAACATCAATACACCTCCACAGACAAGTACAAATGCAAAAATAGTCCCAATACTTGTGAAATCCAAAATGAAAGATTTATCCGTGAATAGGATAGGGATTCCTACAACTAACCCCGTGATAATAGTTGCAAAAGATGGCGTTTTGTAGGTAGGGTGAATGGTTTGGAATTTTTTTGGCAACAGTCCATCTCTACTCATTGCATACCAAATCCTTGGTTGTCCCATTTGGAATACCAATAATACAGTTGTTATGGCAACTACTGCTACAAAAGATACAACAAGTTCCATCCAAGCAATATTGGCGTTGGATTTCTCAAATATAAAAGCCAAAGGATCGCCAATTCCATCAAACTTTCTATAATCTACCATTCCGGTTAGTACCAATACCAATACTATATATATTGCTGTACAAAGCACAAGTGAAATAATCATTCCTCGTGGTAAGTTTTTTTGTGGGTCTTTGGTTTCTTCTGCTAATACACTTAGTGCATCAAAACCTATATAGGCAAAAAACACTCCGGATATGGCACTCATAACTCCTGCAAAAC
>JAFDZJ010000345.1 GCA_018266965.1 Bacteroidota bacterium | reverse complement strand
TAGCACAAAAAGGAGATACTGTATTGCTATCCCCATGTTGTGCAAGTTTTGATTTGTTTGAAAATTATGAAGACAGAGGAAATCAATTCAAAAATGAAGTACTGAAAATAACAAATAACAAGTAACTGCAAAATGGAACCCAATACTTTAGAACAAAAAAAAGAATTTTTGAAAGGCGACAAAGTACTTTGGATAGCTGTAATCTTTATTTCAGCTTGTTCTATTTTGCCTGTATATTCCGCAAGTTCCAACCTGGAATATATTGTTGGCAAAGGCACAACATCTGTACATATTTTCAAGCACACCTTATTTGTTATAATTGGATTACTGATTATGAGGAGCTTACAATTCATCAAATTTGAATTTATTGGAAAAGTAAGTGCAATTGCTTTGTTTGTAATGGTAATACTTTTAATTTTCACTTTGTTTACAGGACAAACCATCGATGGAGCTTCGGCTTCTAGGTGGATAGCAATTCCCGGAACTCCTTTTGCCTTTCAACCTTCTGCTTTTGCATATCTTACTTTGATTATCTATCTGTGTAGATATTTAACCAAAAAAATACAGAGAGAGAGACTAATTATAGAAAATATACTTTATATTTTTGTACCTATAATTATAGTTTTTCTACTGGTTGCAAAAGACAATGGTTCCACGGCACTTATGATATTAATGGTTTCTACAATAGTATTGATTATAGGGCAACTCAACTGGAAATATATTGTAGGATTTTTGGGAATAGCAGCAATTTTTATTAGTTCGTTTTTATTAATTGCAATGAAAACAGACCTCATAAAAAACAATAGGGTGCATACTTGGACTAGTAGAATAGACACATTTTTCGATTCCAAAAAAACAACAGATGTAGAAGACGAGGCTACAAAAGCAAAAAACTACCAAGTAATGCAAGCAAAAGCTGCGATTGTCAATGGAGGAACAACAGGAAAAGGACCAGGTAAAAGTGCATTGAAACAAAGATTACCACAATCTGCTTCGGATTTTATTTTTGCAATTATAGTGGAAGAATACGGTCTGTTTGGTGCATTTATTCTACTAGCAACTTATATGATTATAATTTTTAGAATAATCATAATCGCCACCAAAACGCCAACATTTTTCGGTACTTTATTAGTGGTATCTATCGGCATCATGATATTTGTACAGTTGGCGGTTAATATTGCTGTTGCTATCAACATAATCCCTGTAACAGGTCAGCCGTTGCCTTTAATTAGTTATGGTGGAACATCTATATTGGTCTCTTATATACAACTAGGCTTGGTACTGAATGTGAGTTCTAGAATACAGGTTTATGATGAGGAGGGAATTGGCAAAAAACAGTCTATTGATGAAATTAATGACATAGCATAAATAAAAAAATGAACAAAAAAATAAAAATATTATTGAGTGGTGGCGGTACCGGAGGACATATTTTTCCGGCAATAGCCATAGCCGAGGAATTCCGAAAAAGATTTCCAGAAGCCGAATTTTTGTTCATTGGTGCTTTGGGAAAAATGGAAATGCAAAAAGTTCCTCAGGCAGGATTCAAAATTATTGGACTTAATATAGCAGGTTTTGACCGTGGTAATTTGCTATCAAATTTCAAATTACCATACAAAATTATCACCAGCTTGTTGGCGGCACGAAAAATCATCAAAGATTTTCAACCCGATTTAGCCATTGGAACCGGAGGATACGCAAGTGGACCCGCTCTTTGGACAGCAAGTAAAATGGGAATTCCGATTTTTGTTCAAGAGCAAAATTCATTACCGGGAAAGACAAATGTTTTTTTAGCTAAAAAAGCAAAAGCAGTTTTTACTGCGTATCCTGGTATGGAAAAATATTTTCATAACAACCCTACTTATTTTTTGGGAAATCCGGTAAGACAAACGATTATTGATGGACAAATGGATAGTAATATAGCAAAATCCAAATTGGGACTAGACAACTCCAAATTAGCAATTCTTTCTGTTGGTGGTTCCCTAGGTTCCAGAACAATAAACAACGCTTGGAAAAAAAATATAGAGTCGCTGAATGCAAAAAACATTCAACTAATTTGGCAAACAGGCACTACTGATTACAAATCTCTTTTGGAAAGCAATATCACTGGACAAAACAAAGGAATATTGATGACCGAATTCATACAGGATATGTCTGTTGCATATTCGGCTGCGGATATCATTGTGTCCAGAGCAGGTGCTATTGCCATCTCCGAATTAGCAATTGCAGGAAAACCCGTATTATTGGTTCCGTTTCCTTTTGCAGCAGAAGATCATCAAACCAAAAATGCACAAGCGTTGGTAGAAAAAAATGCAGCTAAAATGGTAAAAGATTCAGAAATGGACGATGAATTTTGGAATACACTCATTGATATTACAGACGATGAAAAATTAAGAACTACGATGAGTACAGCAATAGAGTTTTTTGCTAAACCCAATGCAACTGAACAAATCGTAAATAAAATAATTGAAATATTAAAAAATTAATTAGACCGAAATGAAATCCATAGCAACATATCAAAATTTTTATTTCGTAGGGATAGGTGGGATAGGAATGTCTGCCCTAGCAAGATATTTTCATTCTATTGGTAAAAATGTTTTGGGATATGACAAAACACCTACCAAACTAACAAAAACTTTGGAACAAGAAGGTTTGAAAATTAATTATGAAGATGTCGTAACCGATGAAATACTTCAGCTACAACAAGATAATTCGTTGATTATCTATACTCCTGCAATAAAAAAATTATCTATTTTGGAGTATTTTCAAAAAAATGATTTTCAAATTCTAAAAAGAGCAAAGGTACTAGGACTAATTACCGAAAACACCAATTGTATCGCAATTGCTGGCACCCACGGAAAGACGACAACTTCCACCCTAGTTGCACATCTTTGCAAAGAAATCGACCTGCCTTTTTCTTGCTTTTTGGGTGGAATATCGGAAAATTTCAATTCCAATTTTTTATTTAATGGTAATGAATATTCCGTAGTAGAAGCAGATGAATACGACAGAAGTTTCCTGAACTTACATCCCAATTGGGCAGCTATAACCTCAACAGATGCAGACCATCTCGACATCTATGGAGACAAAGAAACTATAGAAAAAGGATTTTCGGATTTTGCTAATTTAGTGAAAAACGACCAACAACTTTTCGCAAGAAAAGGACTGGAAATAGGAAGAAAATATCAATCGTATGCCGTAAATGAAAAGGCAGATTACTATTCGGATAACCTAAGAATGGAAAATGGAAAAACAATTTTCGATTTCCACTCTCCCAATTTACCAACCCAAACTATGGAATGGCAAATCCCAGGTATTCACAATGTAGAAAATGCAACAGTTGCATTAGCAATATTACTAGGAATAGGAGCAGAAATAGAAAAACTGAAAATTGCTTTATCCAAATTCAAAGGAATTAAAAGAAGATTTACCAAACATATCTTGGACAATGGAAAAATATATATAGACGATTATGCCCATCACCCAACCGAGTTAGATGCAGTAATTGGTTCAGCAAAAACATTTTTCCCAAACAAAAAACTATTGGTAGTTTTCCAACCTCATCTGTATAGCAGGACGAGAGATTTTGCAGAAGATTTTGCACGAAGCCTAAGCAATTCCGACGAACTTCTTTTACTAGACATCTACCCTGCAAGAGAATTGCAACAAGATTTTGAAGGGATAAATTCCGCTTGGTTATTAGAAAAAATCCAAATGGAACGCAAGGAAGTCTGCTCGTTGGAAAAAGCATTAGAGAAAATTAAGAATAAAGAATTTGATGTTTTACTTACCGTAGGTGCAGGAAATATCGATACACTTTATGACCCAATTATGAATTGGTTAGGAAACAAATAATTGTGATATAATGAAAAAAATGAACACTATTAATAAATAAATTCATCACATGAAAAACAAGTGGCGACTATTAAAGATATTGGTTACAGTAATCATTTTGGGGTTTCTGTTAAGTTTCTCGTTGAAGAGATTCGCCAACAAACCTATGGACAAAATAGAAGTGAACCTTTCGCAATCGCCAGTATATTTTATAGATGAAAAAGATGTTCGACAAATAGTTCAAAAATACAATTCAACACATACCATAGCAGGTATTGATATTCCAAATATGGAGAAAAAGCTAAACTCTTTACCAGCGGTAGATAGTGCCAATGTATATTTGGGACTGAATGGAATTTTGCATGTGGACATCAAACAAAAAATCCCGGTTTTCCGACTTCACAAAGGAGAAAAAGAATTTTATGTAGATGCAAAACAAAGAGAATTTCCTACATCTAGTAACTACTCCTATCCTTGTATGTTGGTGGTGGGAAATGTAGAACAATCGGAATACAAAGCACTTTCCGAATTAATTAACAAAATTGATAGCGACCCATTTAGCAAAAAATATTTTATAGGGATTACAAAAAATGCCAACAACTACAATCTATTGACTAGTGATGGAAATTTCAAAGTAGAGATAGGCGATTTGGAAAACATAGATTTCAAACTGAAAGGTTTCAAATCATTTGTTGAGAAATTTTTGGTCTATCAAGACCCACAAAAATACGCTAAAATATCGGTAAAGTTTGACAACCAAATCGTTACCACTCTCAATCCATATCTGAAAGAGAATGACAGCCTACTACAAACTAGTAAAAAAGAATTTGAGAAGGCAAACAACATCAAAATCATTAAAAATAATACTACACAACAAAATACAAATACTAAAGAACCAGAAAAGAAAATCACAAAGAACAAAACGACAGAAAAAAAAGAAAATAAAAATAAAAAAAATCAAATTGTTAGATAAAATGGAAAATCAAAATTATTCAGTAGGGCTAGATATTGGGACAACAAAGATTGTCGTGATAGTAGGCAGGAGAAACTCACAAGGCAACATAGAAGTCTTAGGAGCAGGAAAAGCAAAAAGTCTGGGAGTGAACAAAGGAATTGTAAACAATGTTTCGCAGACCATTTCTTCAATAAAAAATGCTGTAGAAAAAGCAGAAAAAAGTGCAGGAGTTACCATAAAACAGGTAACAGTAGGTATTGCAGGGAAACATATCCGTTCTTTACAACATTCGGATTACATCATGAGAAACCAACCCGAAACCTATATTACAGAAGATGATATTGAAAGACTAAAAGACCAAGTGAAAAAATTAGTCATGCTGCCGGGAGAAGAAATTATACATGTATTACCACAAGAATACAAAGTAGATTCCCAAGGCGAAATCCATGATCCTATCGGTATGCACGGAGCAAGACTGGAAGCAAAATTCCATGTTGTTGTTGGGCAAATGTCGAGTATAAAAAACATTGTGAAATGTGTTGAAGAATCCGGATTGGAAATGGAATCACTAACCTTGGAACCATTAGCATCTTCCGAAGCAGTCCTTACCAACGAGGAAAAAGAAGCAGGTGTTGCCATTGTAGATATTGGTGGTGGTACTACGGATATTGCCATTTTCAAAGACAATATTATTAGACATACTTGCGTAATTCCTTACGGTGGAGGTATCATTACAGACGACATCAAAGAAGGTTGCTCTATAATTGCTGATCATGCAGAAAAATTAAAAGTAAATTTCGGGTCAGCCTTACCAGAAATGGAAAAAGAAAGCACCTATGTTACCATTCCTGGATTACACAGCAGACCAGACAAAGAAATTTCCACAAAGACTCTTGCACAAATCATCAATGCAAGAGTAGAAGAAATCTTGGAATTGGTAAATACCGAACTCAAAGCCTATGGAGCTTATGAACAAAAGAAAAAATTAATTGCCGGAATAGTACTTACCGGAGGTGGTTCCAACTTGAAGCATATCCGACAATTTACCAGCTACATAACTGGATTTGATAGTAGATTGGGTTTTGCTAATGAATATATTGCCAATGATAAAAATCAAAGTCTGAAAAGTCCAGAATATGCAACCGGAATAGGACTATTAATGGAAAGTTTGAAAATCAGAGACAAAAAACCTGTTGCAAAAACAGAACAACCATTAGTAGAAAATAACAAACCTGTAATCACCATTACATCAAACGAAAACGAACAAAATAAAACCGATGTTATGATGGATACAAAAGTAGAAACCACGGTAGAAACACAAAAAAATAAAAAATCAATTGGAGAAGTTATTCTATCAAAAGTCAAAGCTTTTTTTGAGGCCGTAGAAGATTAACACATACTATTATTACTAAATTATTACAAAACCTCTCTAAAATAATATCCAAATGGAAGGAAATACAACAGAATTCACTTTTGCAATGAACAAAGGAAATTCATCAATCATAAAAGTAATCGGTGTTGGAGGCGGTGGAAACAACGCTTTGAAACACATGTACGAAAAAGGAATCTTTGGAGTAGATTTCGTTATTTGCAATACCGATGCTCAAACATTGGACAACAATCCAGTAAACAACAAAGTACAACTAGGCATATCTATCACCGAAGGACTTGGTGCAGGAGCTGATCCAGAAATTGGCGAAAAAGCAGCCATAGAAAGTATGGAAGAAATAAAATCTGTACTAGGACAAAATACCAAAATGGTATTCATAACTGCCGGAATGGGTGGCGGAACTGGTACAGGAGCAGCACCAGTAATTGCCAAAATCGCCAAAGAAATGGGCATCCTTACCGTTGGTATCGTTACTGTACCTTTTAGTTTCGAAGGCAAAAGAAGATTAGACCAAGCCGAATTGGGTTTAGAAAAATTAAGAAACAATGTAGATTCCCTAATCGTCATTAACAATGACAAACTCCGCCAACAATTCGGAAACCTAGGTTTCAAACAAGGATTTTCCAAAGCAGACGAAGTGCTAACCAACGCAGCAAAAGGAATGGCAGAAGTTATTACTGGTTATTTCGATGTCAATATTGACTTCCGTGATGCAAAATCTGTTTTACAAAATTCCGGTACTGCACTTATGTCCACCGGAACTGCAACAGGCGAAAACAAAGCAGAAGAAGCCGTAAGAAAAGCATTGGACTCTCCTTTGTTGAATGACAACAAAATCACAGGTGCCAAAAATGTTCTTCTACTCATCCGTTCCGGAAACGAAGAAGCTACGATGGACGAAATAGGCATCATCAATGATCATATCCAAAGAGAGGCAGGAAATACCGCCGACATCATATTCGGAGTTGGAACAGATGAAGAATTGGGCGATGCAATCAGCGTATTGGTTATTGCAACAGGTTTTTCCAAAGAGCATAAGAAAATAGATATAGGAACCGAAAAAATAAAATATACCCTCAACGATACTATCGAGAGAAGAGAATCTCCTTTCAAATCGAGAGAGGAAAAAACCGAAACAATAGCAGAAGAAACGGTTACTATTAATGAAAAAAATGTTTTCAAATTAGAAGATGATTTTCCAAATAACGGAAACAGTTTTTCCAATTCAGGATTGGATCAACAATTGGCAGTAGAACAACACAGCACTACCATTTCCGAAATAGAAACCACAGAAGATTTTGCATTTGATGATTTTGGAAAAGAAGAACCTCTTGATTTGTTCTCCTACGACAATGATAGAAAATCCGAACAACAAACAGAGATAGTATTTGATTTTGATACCGATGAACCTTTTGAAAAAAAAGAAGTTCAAACTATTACCGCCATTGAAACACAAAGAAATGTTGTAGAATTCAATTTTGAAACTCAGGATACAGAATCAATTGATATTCCAGCTTTTAAAATAAAAACCCAAGAAATATTGGAAGAGGCAGAGCCAATTGCAAAGCAAGAATCTACAATCGACACAATCCAAGAAGTAGAACCTTTGGTACAAACCCATGGCGAATTTTCTTTTATAAGCAAAGCTACAACAGCACCTCAAAAAGTAATCGAAAGGAAAAATAAATTGAAAGAATTCAATTCCAGATACCAAACTTCCGAAAACGAAAATCATTTTGAAACTGTACCTGCATTTAGAAGAAAAAATATCGCTATTGAAGGCTCCAATCCCTCCGAACAGCAAATAAATTCTTTTGCATCGGAAGACGAAAAAGGGAAAATGCAAATCAGAGAGAATAAATTTTTAAATAAAGATGTAGATTAAGATGAGCCTGGAAAATACAATAAGCGATGCCATAAAAACGGCAATGAGAGAAAAAGACAAAACTGCACTTGATGCACTCCGTGCAGTAAAATCTCAAATCCAACTTCTAAAAACAGAAGCCAGAGGTACAGAAGTAAGTGCAGAGCAAGAAATTGCAATTGTACAACGGATGATCAAACAGCGAAAAGACTCCTACCAACAGTTTTCCGAACAAAACAGAAATGATTTGGCGGAAGTAGAATTGGCACAGATGAAGATCATAGAAAAATTTCTTCCAGAGCAACTTTCTCCAGAACAATTACAAAAAGAGATTGAAAAAATAATTGCAGATGTACAAGCAACAAGCATGAAAGATATAGGAAAAGTAATGGGAGTTGCTTCTAAACATTTAGCAGGAAAAGCAGATGGAAAAACCATTTCTGAAATGGTAAAAAAAATACTTTCTTAAATTTAAAATAGAAAGTAATTATTACGGATATTCTTTTTTAGCATATCAATTTGATTTTGAATCGAGGGTGGATATTTCCATTCTCGATTTTTTTAATGACAAAACAATTGATAAAAAAATAGATTATAGAAATAATTATGAAATACTATTGTAACAAAATAACTATCTTTATTACTAATTAGTAAAAAACAATTTAGAAAATAGAATACTTTAAAAATACACCATCAAATTTAATATTATGAAAAAAATATCCTTACTGCTATTATTTGTAATCGGACTATTTGCAAATGCACAAGTAACCTCCAATAGGTTTATCTATCAACTAACCATCAAACCAAAAAAAGACTCCACAAGAATGGAAAAGGTAATGGCTGTGCTAGATATTACGGATAAAAAATCTTTGTACCAAGACTATACCCTTATTGCACAAGACTCTATCTTGAAAATAAAGATTGAAGACATGAAAAAAACAAAGCAATTCAAGGATTTTTCCAAAGAAATTGCAATGCCAAAATTCAGTTACAAAATTACCAAAGACTATCCGGATATGACGGAAACCTATTCGGAAACTATCATGAACGGAATGTCGCCAATACAACTTGCCTACAAAGACAACCCAAAATTCGACTGGAAAATAAGCAACGAAAAACAAAAAATTGGAGAATACAATACTCAAAAAGCTACCACTTCGTTCGGAGGTAGAAACTGGAATGCTTGGTTTTCCAACGATATACCTTTGCAAGATGGCCCATACAAATTTCATGGATTACCAGGATTAATTGTAAAGATTGAAGATGCCGACAAAAATTATTCTTGGGAGCTGAAAGGCAACAAAAAAGTAAATGACTTTCAGGAAGTTTCTTATGCGGAAAAATTCAGACCCGGTGGTATCGGAAGTCTAGTAGAAGTAAGTAGAGAAAAATTCGACAAAACTTTTGGGGAGTACAAAAAAGACCCTTTCGCTTCGGTAAGACAACAAATTCCTGCCAATATGATGGGACAAAAAATTCCAGGAATGGACAAAACAGTAGGCGAAATGATAAAAGATCAAGATAAAATGCTCAAAGATTTTTATAACTCCAACGACAATCCTATCGAGCTACCTTCTACAAGCACAACTACTAAATAGAAATAACAATATTGGACAATAAAAAAATATCCAAAATTGCTTTTGACTTATATATGCAAAGTGTCATAATTCAATCTCCCATCGGTAACAAAACTATGTAGGTAAGCAGAAGAAAAAATGAAAGAAGAACTGAAAAAAAATAATAATAGTATAGAAATTTATACTAAAAAAAGTTAAAATTCAGTACTTTTTATACTGAAATTATATTGTAAAGAAGCCCAGCAGAACTATCCTGTTGGGCTTCTTGTTGATATTTGTCATACCGTATGCAAATCCTTATTTAGATTAATTTTAAATAGCGTACATTTGCAATGTAAATTACAATACAGTGAAAAACAAATTATCCAATCTCATGAGCCATTTTCCTCTAAATATCGAAGGAAAAATCAATGGATATAAAAATGATAATCTCACGATGCCTAGCAAAATAATAGAAATGGGTTTGTTGCCAGATACCGTTTTCAAAATCTTGTACCAAGCACCTTTTGGTGGACCATTGTATATAGAATTTGGCGAGGAAAAAAGTAGAATTGCACTTCGTGTAGAAGAGGCAAAATTCATACTTGTAGAACAACTCGAACATACAACCAAAGCATCATTAATCTAGGAATATTCTAATATAAAAAACGAAAAGCTAGTAAAATATTTTTCTAAATCATGCAGATAGAAAATAAAAAACAAATATTATTGGTTGGAAACCCCAATGTAGGGAAATCCACAGTTTTCAACCAATTGTGCAACAAAAAGCAAAAAACAGGAAACTACGCCGGTGTTACTGTAGCAGCACATTCCGGAAGATATATTCATAACAACAAAACGATAGAAATTGTTGATTTGCCAGGTTCCTACAGCATCTACCCCAGTAGTGAAGACGAAGCAATTTTCTCGAAATACCTAATAGACGAAGCCTCACAATACGATGGCGTTATATATATCCTAGAAGCACTCAGCATCAAAAGAGGACTTCTACTTTTCCGACAAATACAAGATTTGGGAATCCCTGTTTTGGTAATCCTTAACCAAATCGATCAAGCCGAAAAAAGAGGAATAAAAATAAATGTAGAAATACTAGAGAAAGAGATAGGAGCAAAAGTAATCTCTACCAATGCAAAATCCGGAATAGGAATAGAAGACATAAAAAATGCAATAGACAACAATCTTTTTTCCATTTCCAACCAACCTTCTTTCCAAATCCCAACGGAACACCAAGGTTTGGTTTTCAAAATATTATCCGACAGCAAAGAGGAAAATCAATACAAAATATGGACACTACTAGCTTCCGACACCTACATTGCAAAGCTAGAAACCATCAACGACCAACTGAAAGAAGATGACGCTGTAAAGTGTTTGGTCCCCAAAAGATTGCAAACACAAGAAACCATAAGGCGATACCAAACGATAGACAAAACTATTGCTAAAGCTATTGTAAAAAAAACAGATTTCAAAATATTACTAACAGAAAAACTAGACAAGGTACTTGTACATAAGTTTTGGGGATATGCAATATTTGTACTTATCCTACTCCTTATATTTCAAATGGTTTATTATTTGGCATCTTATCCTATGGATTGGATTTCCAATTTTTTCCTTTGGTTTTCTGGATTTTCTCATGACAATTTACCTTCAGGACCCATTAATTCATTAATATCCAACGGAATTATCCCAGGTATAGGAGGAATTGTCGTATTCGCACCTCAAATCGGAATTTTACTCTACCTACTCTATTTGCTAGAAGATTCCGGATATATGGCAAGAGTAGTTTTTTTGATGGACAGACTATTACGACCTTTCGGATTAAGCGGAAAGAGTATTGTACCTCTTATATCCGGTACAGCTTGTGCCATTCCGGCTATCATGTCCACCAGAAATATCGAAAATGTAAAAGAACGACTAATAACCATATTAGTAACACCTTTTATGACTTGTTCTGCCAGATTACCCGTATATAGCATCATTATAGAATTGGTAATCCCGGACAAAACAATCCTTGGGATTTCCTACAAGGCTATAGCACTATTGGGTATGTATTTTGTAGGCTTTCTATCCGCATTACTATCTTCATTGGTTTTGAAAAAAATTATAAAAAATGTAGGAAAAACATTTCTAGTAATGGATTTGCCAACCTACAAGAAACCACTCTTCGGATACGATTTCAAGATGGTCTTGCTGAAAGTTTGGGAATTTGTAACAGGAGCAGGGAAAATAATATTTTTAGTAAGCATCATTATTTGGGTTTTCAGTTATTTCGGACCATCAAAAACTCCGGGAAAATGGATTGCAACAGATGTAAAATTGCAACAATCCTACCTAGCAAAAATGGGACATAAAATAGAACCAGCAATTGCACCACTTGGTTTCGATTGGAAAATGGGAGTTGGTATTATTACCAGTTTTGCAGCAAGAGAAGTTTTTGTTGGCACCATGGCAACACTTTACAGCTTGGATGATACCGCACCCGAAGGAACAATAATAGAAAAAATGAAAAACGATGTCCTCCCCAATGGACAGAGAGTTTTCAGCTTTGCAACAGGAATTTCCATACTCATGTACTACGCATTTGCAATGCAATGTATCTCTACAATAGCAGTAGTCTATAGAGAAACAAAATCCCTGAAATGGACTTTGGCACAACTATTCGCCATGTCTGGCTTGGCATATATAGTATCATTTGTAGTATATCAACTATTTCGATAATATGGACTCGCATATTTTACAATACATACTTTTAGCATTAGTTTTCATATTTGCTTGTTACTCTATTTTCAGAATAATCAGAAAAAATTTTAGTAACAAAAATGACAAGGACAAAGGTTGCGACAGAGGTTGTTGCTCATAGAATTGTTTTTTTCTGTTAGGAGCATCAAGACTTTCCCTTTGCCACACAACCCGTCCAGCTATCCGCTATATCTTTTTATTTTTTTTTGAAACATCCAAAACTTTAAAAAAAAAATAAAAAGGATGCCGCTACTATCTGGGCTAAAAGTTCAGGTAGTTCCCTTTTCACAAATTACAAATTCGCTACTGGGTTTTTGTCATTCATTAGGCATTGCCAATTATTGGATTATACCGCATAGTAATGATGCCGTTATAGGTACTATACATTTTATAGGGAGTTGCCGATATAATTTTCTTATGGCGTTGTCATAAGCTAGAATATATCGCCACTTCATGGCGTTTCTGAACTTCATAGGGCGTTGCCATAAACTATAATATTGCCACTTCGTGGCATTTCTGAACTTCATAGGGCGTTGCCATAAACTATAATATATTGCCACTTCGTGGCATTTCAACACTCTTTATAATTGAGTTTTAGATTATCGTAATGATGTGTTTTTATAAAGTTTTTGATGTCGTTACTTTCTAGTTCCTTATATAACCTCATCACTTCATAACTTCATAACCCC
>JAFDZJ010000344.1 GCA_018266965.1 Bacteroidota bacterium | reverse complement strand
GTAAAATTAACTTTTCGGCACCTTGCAAGTCCTCTTTTGTTTTAGCTATTTTCACAGGCACATCTACTCTTTTATATACATTTACAAAAGCATTGATGTTGCCTACACCGTAATCTATTATCGTTATCATCTAAATAATCTTTTTTCCAGTCCAAGTTTTTGCATCACTTGTGCTCCAAATTTTATCAGTTTTATTTTGCTTTTGTAATCGTAGAAAGTTTTATTTTCTCCTTCGAATATCTTTTGTAATTCTTCTTTGGTAAGATCTAATTTATTGGCAACAAATTCAAATTCTTTCATTAGAAACTCCTCCGAAAGCTCTGGACGAGATATTCTATCCAGTGCTTCTTCCCTTGTCATTTGTCCTGTTAGTATCAAAGAAGAAAAGTGTGCTCTCCGTTTTTCGTACCCAAACTTGCGTGGCATCCAATAATCTTCATAGAAACGGGTAAAGCGAGATTCGTGATGTTTGTGTTGAAAAGGTTCCCAACCGAATTTTTCAGCGAGAAGTTTCTCTACATCTTTTTTTATGTACGGTATATTATTCAATGGTTTATACACCTGCATACCCAAAACATATTTATAATAGATTTTATACGAAAAAATATCGACAATGGGAAAAGTTTTCAAAGGTCTTTTTCCGAATTTACTATGTATATCTTTTACCAAAGTAGCATCAATACCCGGAAACGCTCCCCATTCTTCGGGTTCTCTGCAACATTCGGTAGAGTAATTACCACCAGTGAGTACATATTTTATCTTGTTTTTACGAGCAAATTTGTACAATGCCGAAAAGAATGCATAATCCTGTGGCAAATCCTGATCAGGTATTTGTGCTTTCAGACAGGCTACTTGCAAGTCTTTTATTTCTTCCCAATTGATAACTTCGGTATATAAGTCCAAGCCTAAACCATTTACCAATTTCTCGATATTTCCAACGGCTTTATCGGTATTCCAGCCGGCATCTACATGGAAAAGCAGTGGACGAAGCCCCATAATTTCTTTGGCGACATACGCTACATAGGAGCTGTCCAACCCGCCACTTAGTCCGATAATGCAGTCGAAATCCCTTCCTTTACCATCTTTTTTTATTTTCTCAGCTTCTTTCATCAGCTCGGCATAGCCTCTCTCGTCGGTATGCCAACTCGGTTGAATATTTTCTATAAAATTAGTATAGTAATCACACTCTCCTTTTTCGTTAAAAACAATGCCTGGATCCGTAGTATCCATAATTGTTTTGGTACATATTTGATAGGGTCTTGTATTCATAGTTTTTTTGTTTTTGTAAAAATAAGTATTAAATGTAACTTTTTTCTTCTATAATCTAAACGAAAGATTTAAATATTAGGTTTTCCATATAGTTTCTAAATCGTTCCATATAGTGGGCATTGAATAGAGGTTATTTACTCGTTGTTGAGCATTGGTACCACATTGCAAAGCATATTCTCTATCGTCTAACATTTTTTCAATCGCGGTTTTTAATTGCACAACATTCTTTGGCTCGACACACAATCCATAATTATCACCGTGCGCCACATCCAACATCTCAGGTATCGCACCTACACGAGTAGTAACGATAGGGCAAGCACATGCCATGCTTTCTAAAATAGCATTGGGGAAACCCTCGGTGTAGGTTGGCAATACAAATACGCCTGCACTCATCATCTCTTTAATCGTGCTAACATAATCTATTTCACCTGAAAACTCCAACCAGTTTTCGGAATTATCACCCGCTTTCGATTTTAGAGTCGTTTTCATTTCTTCGGTTACATAACCAATCATTTTCAATCGGATATTGCTTATTTCTTTACAAGCTTCTATTAATTCAAATACCCCTTTAGTTTCAACGACATGACCTACAAAAACTATTTTGTTATCTTGTTTTATAATTGTCTTATTTTGGTTAATTATCTCTTGAACTTTGGGAGTTAAAGGATTAGGCATCAAATATATATTTTTGTAACCATAACTCTTGAGTGTATTATAAGAATTTTTATCTATGATAATTACTTTATCTACCGAGCTAATAACTCTATGAATAAGCTTATATTCCCATCTTTTTTCTTTATAAATATCGGGAATACGACCGAAATGAAAATGAATTATCGTTTGCACTTTGTATTTCTTTGCAATTTTAATGGTTACAATATCCCTTAATAAAGCAATTGATGCACTGGAAATAAAATGTAGAATATCGTATTCCTCCGTTTTTAATTTTCTTTTTAGATTAAAAACAAATGGAATATAGCCTTGCTAGCCTATCCAAATTTTATGTATAAAATTAGTTTCACTATACACTCCTTTCAATAAAGGATAATAATGATGTAAAACAACATTAGATTTTACTTGTTTATAAAAATTCAATACATGATTAGTCCATCGAGATATGCCGCAGTTCATAATGTTCGATGGCGAACATAACAACACATTCAATTTTTTATCTTCTTCCATACTTTTCAAACATTTCTTGTAATTTTTCTTTTTTTATTCTTTCATTTTCAGGATACAGTATTGCTTCATGTTCTATTATTTCATCAATTGACCACTTGAATTTGATAAATTTTGCTGGCACACCACCGCAAATACAGTAAGGAATGACATCTTTGTTTACCACAGCTCCGGCGGCTATAATGGAGCCTCTACCAACTGTAACACCGGCTAATAATGTTACATTGCATCCTATCCAAACATCTCTCTCCACAACTACATCTTTATCATAACCCTTTGGTTTATTACTTTCATTAATATCTGTAACAAATTTACCAATAATGTTAGC
>JAFDZJ010000343.1 GCA_018266965.1 Bacteroidota bacterium | reverse complement strand
AGTGCAATTCGATTGGCGTCAAAAGTAGTAAACCGAGAGGTAAACAAGGCAGGAATTGCCAACATAATAGGAGTTGCAGGGAATACAAATGTACAAGGAGAGCAACAACAAAAATTAGATGTTATTGCCAATGAAATATTTATTGCAGCACTATCCCAAAGAGAGGTAGTCTGTGGAATTGCTTCTGAAGAAAATGACGATTTCATAGAGATAAAAAGCACAGTAAATGGCGATAAAAGCAAATATGTAGTATTGATAGATCCTTTGGACGGGTCTTCCAATATAGATGTAAATGTATCTGTTGGTACAATTTTCTCCATCTATAGAAGGGTAACAGAGCCTGGAACTCCCGTGGAATTAAAGGATTTCTTACAAAAAGGCGATGTGCAAGTTGCAGCAGGTTATGTTGTATATGGATCATCTACTATGATAGTTTATACAACAGGAAATGGAGTGAATGTTCTTACCCTGGATCCTAGTTTGGGAACCTATTATCTTTCTCATCCTAATATGCAATTTCCTGAAAATGGAAAAATTTATTCCATCAACGAAGGTAATTATATAAAATTTCCACAGGGTGTGAAAAATTATTTGAAATATTGCCAAATGATGGAAGGAGATAGACCTTATACATCTAGGTATATTGGTTCATTGGTGTCGGATTTTCATAGAAATATGATAAAAGGTGGAATATATATTTATCCATCTTATGCCAACGCTCCAAACGGCAAACTTCGATTGTTGTATGAGTGCAATCCAATTGCTTTTATTACAGAACAAGCCGGAGGAAAAGCCACCGACGGATTTACCAGGATTATGGAGATGGAACCAACCGAGCTACACCAAAGAGTACCATTTTTCTGTGGTTCCAAAATCATGGTGGAAAAAGCAGAAGAATTTATGCGAATGGATGCCGTAAAAGATTAATATACCATTAAAAATAAATTTCCAAAGCCTAAAAAACTTTGGATTTTTTTTACCCAACCTCAACCTCAACCTTAACCTCAACCTCAACCTCAACCTCAACCTTAACCTCAACCTCAATGAAAGCTTCCTTTCAACCATATTCTCTAATTTTCAAACAACCCAGTGGGACTTCTCGAGGGGTTTTGCATACCAAAGAAACTTTTATACTAACCATAGAAAAAGGGAATAA
Source organism: Bacteroidota bacterium (assembly GCA_018266965.1). GTDB lineage: Bacteria > Bacteroidota > Bacteroidia > Flavobacteriales > Weeksellaceae > Amniculibacterium. The sequence goes on along the minus strand of JAFDZJ010000343.1, from coordinate 6,510 downwards.
AATTGGGATAGGAGAATGTGCACTTTTTAGGGGATTAAGTTATGATGATGTCCCAGGATACAAAGAAAAAATGCAATGGTTGTGCGATAATATCAATGAGGATTTCGGTTTGTTGAAATCAGAATTGTTGCATTTTCCATCTATCCTTTTCGGATTGGAACAAGCAATACTCAATCTGGAGCAAGGTTCGGATATATATTTCCCATCGGAATTTACATCAAATCAAGCATCAATACGGATAAATGGTCTTATCTGGATGGGGAAGGTAGATTTTATGAAAAAACAAATTGAAGAAAAACTTTCCAACGGATTTAGTTGTATTAAATTAAAAATAGGCATTAATTGGGTCGAAGAAAAAAAGATTTTACAAGAGTTAAGAAAAATTTACCTTCCTTCGGAGTTGGAAATAAGGGTTGATGCCAATGGTGGATTTTCTCCATACGAAATAACGCAAGTGTTAGAAGATTTAGCAAATTTGGAAATTCATTCCATAGAACAACCCATCAAAAAAGGTAACATAGAGGAAATGAGTAGGATTTGTAAAAATCCCCCAATCCCAATTGCATTAGACGAGGAGTTGATTGGTGTATTGAAGTATGAAGAAAAAATGAATTTATTAAAAAAAATAAATCCCCAATATATCATCTTGAAACCCGCTTTGGTAGGTGGATTTGCTAGTTGCGACGAGTGGATTTCTATTGCTGAAAATCTTGAAATAGGATGGTGGATTACTTCTGCCTTGGAAAGTAATATTGGACTGAATGCAATTGCTCAATATACCTTTTCCAAAAATAACAAAATGCCACAAGGACTTGGTACAGGAGCTTTGTTTACCAATAATTTTCCTACCAATTTATTATTGGTAGAAGATAAATTATATTTTAAAAAATAAATTTTTAATTCTGACTATTTTTTATTTTTGCCTAATTAAATTTAAACCTCAAAAATGGACTCAATAAAAAGTGTTTTTTATAATTTTTTCGAAGAAAATCCAGTCATTGCAGTAGCATCTCCGGGTAGGATTAATCTCATTGGAGAGCATACGGATTACAATGATGGATTCGTGCTTCCTGCTGCAATAGACAAGCGAGTAGAAATTGCTATAAGCCATAGGAATGACAAGAAAATCTCACTTTTTTCAAATGATTTTAATGAAGAATTTACCATTGATATTTCGGAAATACAACCTCAAAAAGATTTTTTTTGGTCCAATTATATTTTGGGAGTTGTCCAACAATTAGTCGAAAAAAATATTGATATTCCCGGATTTAATATTGCATTGCAAGGAAATGTCCCAATTGGAGGAGGTCTTTCATCTTCTGCTGCTTTGGAATGTGTGGTAGTGTTTGCCCTTAATGAATGGCTACAATTGGGATTGGATAAAATGGAAATGATTTTCATTGCACAAAAAGCCGAGCATGATTTTGCAGGTGTACAATGCGGAATTATGGATCAATTTGCAAGTATGTTTGGGAAAAATAATCAAGTTATGATGTTGGATTGTAGGACTATGGATTTCCAATATTTTCCATTGGATTTGCAACAATATGAAATTGTATTGTTCGATACACAAGTCAAACACTCATTGGCAACTTCCGAATATAATACCAGAAGAGCAGAGTGCGAAAAAGCAATTTCTCTTATCCAAAAAAAGTTTCCTGATATTTTAAATTTAAGAGATGTTTCTTTAAATCAAATTGAAGAATGTGTGAAAAATTTAGATGAAAAAGCCTACAAACGAGCCAAATTTGTTGTGCAAGAAAATGAAAGAGTACAACTTGCGACTCAAGACTTGCTCAATGGAAACTTAATAGAATTTGGAAAAAAAATGTATGAAACGCATGTTGGGCTTTCAGAGTTATACGAAGTAAGTTGTATGGAATTGGATACCCTAGTGGATTTGGTGAAAAACAACCAATCAGTAATTGGTGCTAGGTTGATGGGAGGTGGATTTGGAGGTTGTACAATTAATCTAATTGCTCATGAAAACACCGATGATGTTATAAAAGTAGTAAGTGAAAATTATTGCAAAATAACAGGAAAAACAATGAAAGTCTATCGGGTGAATATCCAAAATGGTACACATTTAATATAAACAACTATACTCCAATGTCATATATTTATAACAACCCTCATCGTAGAATGAATATACTTACAGGTGAATGGGTTTTGGTTTCTCCCCATCGTACCAAAAGACCTTGGCAAGGGAAATTAGAAGAAATACCACAAGAAAACAGACCTGTTTTTGATGAAAATTGCTACTTGTGTCCAGGAAACAAAAGAGCAGATGGTAGTACAAATGACAACTACACCGAAACTTATTCTTTTGTAAATGATTTTTCTGCATTGTTGCCCAATACTCCCAATGCGAGTTATGTTATCAACAACATGCTATTTGCAGAGTCCCAAAGAGGAATTTGTAAAGTGCTAACATTCTCGCCAAGGCATGATTTGACATTGGCAAAAATGGAAGTAGAAAACATAGTAAAAGTTATTGAACTTTGGCAAAAAGAATTTTCCGAACTTTCCAAAATCGATTATGTAAGATATATACAAATCTTTGAAAACAAAGGAGAAATAATGGGTTGTAGCAATCCGCATCCTCATGGACAGATTTGGGCTACAAGTACTATCCCTATGGAAGTGGAAAAAGAAACGAAACAATTTTTATCCTATTTCCAACAACACAATAGAACTTTGCTTTCCGATTATTTGTCGCTGGAATTAGAGATAAATGAAAGGATAGTTTTAGAAAATGAACATTTTGTGGTATTGGTTCCTTATTGGGCAGTTTGGCCTTATGAAACCATCATTATTAGCAAACGACCGATACAAGATATTTTGCAACTAACAACAGATGAAAAGGAAAAATTAGCATCAATTATGAAAAAAATGCTAATGAAATTTGATGCCTTATTCGGGGTCTCATTTCCTTATTCTTCCGGAATACACCAAAGACCTGTTAATGATAAGCAATTGCATCAAGAATGGCATTTTCACATTCATTTTTATCCACCACTTTTGCGTTCGGCAACAGTAAAAAAATTCATGGTAGGATATGAGTTGTTAGCCAATCCACAAAGAGATATAACAGCAGAAATGGCAGCAGAAACATTAAGAAATTTATAAAAGTATGAATTTTGAATATCCTAATTTCCATGACTTTCAAACAGAAATTAATGGTAAAAAAGTAGAATTGTTTGCTTTGAAGTGTGGTAATTTAAAATTTTTTGTTACTAATTATGGTGCAAGGATTGTTGGGATTTTCGTCCCGGACAAATTTGGCAAACCTACTGATGTAATTGTTGGCCCAAATACAATAAAGGATTTTTTGCAATCCAAAGAAAAATTTTATGGAGCAATTGTAGGAAGATGTTGTAATAGGATTAGAAATGCAGAATTCAACCTCGGAAATCAATTATACAAATTGTCGCAAAACAAAGGAAAACATCATCTTCATGGAGGGGATTCTGGTTTTCATGAGCAAGTTTGGAAGGTGGAAAGTTATACAGAAAATCAATTGGTGCTTTCGTATTTTTCAAATCATTTGGAAGAAGGGTATCCTGGAAATTTACAAACTAAGATTTCGTATTCTGTTTCTGATAATGAAACATTAGAAATAAAAATTGAAGCTATTAGTGATCAAGCTACGGTTGTCAATATGACAAGTCATCCTTTTTTTAATCTGAATGGTTTTGGTACTATTCTCAATCATCAGTTATGGATTAATGCCAATTGCTATACGGTTGTTGACGAAGAAGTAACAACAACGGGCGAAGTTGTTGGTTTGGAAAAATCGCCATTGGATTTTAGAGTCATCAAGTCTATTGGAAAAGATATTGATAGTCAAGATCAACAAATACAATTTGGAAAAGGCTTTGATCATAATTTTGTTTTGAATAAAGACTCGTCGCATAGTCTTGCTGCGATAGCAAAGGGAGATTTGTCCGGAATTGTACTCGAAATTTGGACCGACGAAAAAGGTTTGCAACTCTATACCGGAAATTGGATGAATGGCGAAAATAAATTGAAAAATGGACAATATGATACCGAGAGAACTGCATTTTGCCTAGAAACTCAAAACTTTCCCAATGCGATAAATTTTCCTCATTTTCCAAACTCGATTCTTCAACCAGATGATAGGTATATGACAAAAACTGTCTTCCAATTTTCGGTAGAAGAAAATAGTTAATTATAGATTTCAGAACTTTATTGTTAGGATTAAAGCATTTTTTTCTTCATTTAAAACCATTAATAAGTAGTTGGTTTAAATGAAAAATATTCTCAAAAAATAATCATGAAAATTGATGCTTCAAAAATCTTCTTACCAAGAGTACTGCAGATATTGTAAGCCCAATCCCAAGAGCTATCCACATTCCCCAAGCACCCATTTGTTGATGCACACAAAGGAAATATCCTAGCGGAATGGTAATCACCCAATAGGCTATAAAGGTAATAATGGACGGTATTTTCACATCTTGCAAACCTCTCATGGAACCAAGTGCGGTAACTTGTATCCCATCGGAAAGTTGGAAAAGTGCGGCAATAATCAATAATTTGGATGCTAAAGCAATAACTTCGGTATCTTCTTTTTTAGTAAAAAAGGTAGGCAAAACATCTCTTGCTACTATGAAGAAAATCCCACTACAAAGCATGAATAAAAATGCTAATTTTAGGTTATTGATACCTATTTTTTTTATTTCCAAAAATTTTCTTTCACCCAGTTTTCCACCAATCATTACAGTCGAAGCAACTGAAAATCCTATACAAAGGTTGAAGGTAAAACTTGCCATGCTTAGGGCTATTTGATGTGCTGCAATATCTTTGGCGGAAATCATACCGCAGATGAATGCTGCCGCTGCAAATGCAGTTACCTCAAACAACATTTGTAAGGCGGTAGGCAAACCTAATTTCAACATTTTGTTGAACATATTTTTTGAGAAATGCACAATTTTCAAAGAAAAGTCTTTGATGTATCTTTTTGTTTTCTCTTCTTTCAACATGACGAAATATAAGAAAATCATCATGAATATTCTTGCAATTAATGTGGCTAGTGCTGATCCTTGTACACCCATTGGAGAAAACCCGAAAAGCCCTTTTATAAAGACATAATTCAAAATCACATTGATGACATTTGCCAATATAGTAGCTTTTGTTACACCAATGGTATAAGATAGACCTTCGGAAACTTCACGATAAGTTTGGAATATCATGAATGGGACGATACTAACAATCATTATGGATAAGAAATCAACGGTATCCGGAATTATATTTGCTGGTTGATCCATGTGGTACAACAAAGGCATCAAGGCAAATAATAATATCATGAGCAATATCCCAATTCCTAGATTGATAACAAAACCGTGTCTGAAAATAGAATTTATCTCCTCATGGTTTCCTTGTGTTTTTGCTTCCGACACCAAAGGTGGGATAGCAAATGAAAATCCTAATGCAAATACAAAAACTGAAAAAAATATAGCATTTCCCAAAGATACAGAAGCTAGTGCATCTGCTCCTAATAATTTTCCTACTATGATATTGTCAAATAAGTTTACAGAAACTTGACCTACTTGGGTAAGCATGACCGGAAGTGCTAGTTTTAGGCAATCGAGTGTGTATTTTTTATTTAAAAACATAAATTTTATTTAGCATAAAAAAGCGGTAAAAATACCGCAAAAGTTGTTTTTCCCAGTAATTCTGGAAGTATTATTTCCTTACAAAGTTACTGACATCTTCTTCGGATACAGGATTGCCCCCAAGTATTATCAGTCTTTCTGTTACATTTCTCAATTCTCGGATATTACCAGTCCAATTATAATTTTGTAATGCAAGTATTGCAGTTGGGTCAAATTCTTTAATATTGTTTTTTTGCTCTTCAGCAATTTGTTTGGAAAAATATTCTACCAACAACGGGATATCTTCTTTTCTGTCGTCAAGTGCAGGGACCATAATTTCGATTACGGACAGTCTGTGATACAAATCTTCTCGAAATCTACCTTCTGCAATTTCCTTTTTCATGTCTTTGTTGGTAGCTGCAATCACCCTTACATCTACCTTTATTTCTTTGTCGCTACCTACTGGCGATACTTTATTTTCTTGTAACGCTCGTAGAACTTTTGCTTGAGCTATCAGACTCATGTCACCTATTTCGTCCAAGAAAATAGTACCATTATTGGCGAGTTCAAATTTTCCTTGTTTGTCTTTTATAGCACCTGTGAAAGAGCCTTTTACATGACCGAACAATTCGGATTCTATAAGCTCCGAAGGTATAGCAGCACAATTTACTTCCACCATTGGACCTTTGTTTCTTTCACTTTGTTGGTGGATAGCATGAGCAACTAATTCCTTTCCAGCTCCATTGGGTCCGGTTATTAGAACTCTTGCATCGGAAGGGGCTACTTTGTCAATCATTTCCTGAATTTTTTTTAAAGCCGAACTGTTTCCAATCATTTGGTATTTTTTGGAGACCTTTTTCTTCAGGTTAGAGTTTTCTTTTTGTAAAAGTTGATT
>JAFDZJ010000342.1 GCA_018266965.1 Bacteroidota bacterium | reverse complement strand
CAAAAAAGACATGCTGCACTTCAACAATCCCATCTTTTTCAAGCAATGCAATTTTCAACAGATTTTGAAACTTTGAACAAATGGATTCCTTTGGTAATGAAAGATAGAAGCTCTTCCGAAGTACTCGCAGCTACCAAAATGGATCTAGGTACAGATGTCAATTTCGGTAGTCTAACTCGCAAATTGGGGAGGTATTTGGCAGAGGATTCCGATGTTGATGTTTTTCTTTATCACGAAGTGAAAGATATAGCAAAAAATGAAAATGGAGGATGGGATTTGTTGGTAAAAGACAGGGTGGAAAATAAAAAACATCAAGTATCCACAGATTTTCTTTTCATAGGAGCAGGAGGATACGCATTGCCACTTTTGGAAAGTTCGGATATTGCCGAAAGTAGTGGTTACGGTGGTTTTCCAGTTTCTGGAGAATGGTTGGTTACTCATAACCCAAAATTAGTTGCCCAACACCACGCCAAAGTTTATACCCAAGCAGGTATTGGTGCACCTCCAATGTCTGTGCCTCATTTGGATTTGAGGATTATCGATGGCGAAAAAGCCTTGCTATTCGGGCCATTTGCAGGTTTTTCAACAAAATTTTTAAAAGACGGAAGCTACCTCGATTTGCCGGAAAGTGTCAATTTCAAAAATATAAAATCCCTATTCGGAGCTTGGTGGCATAACTTACCACTAACACAATATCTCATACAGCAAGTTATCATGACAAAAGAACAAAGAATGGACGCACTAAGAGATTTTGTAAAAGATGCAAAAGACGAAGACTGGGAGCTGAAAATTGCAGGACAAAGAGTGCAAGTCATCAAAAAAGATGAAAACGAAGGTGGAAAATTGGAGTTCGGTACCGAAGTCGTAGTGAATTCCGATAGAAACCTAGCATCGTTACTCGGTGCATCTCCTGGAGCATCTACAGCTGTTGCAGCCATGCTGAATGTACTCGAAAAATGTTTCCCCGAAAAAATGACAAATCAGTGGAAATCAAAAATTTCGGAAATCATTCCTACCTATGGTTATCACTTGGCAAACGAACCAGCTTTAACCGAAGAAATTAGAAATTATACCAAAGAACATTTGCAACTCAATTACTAATTTTTTTGGAGCAACCAGACTATCGTATTTTTCACAACTCGTCCAGCTGTCCGTTCTATCTTTTTATTTTTTTTGAAAATTCATGATTCAAAAAAAAATAAAAAGGATGCCACTTCCATCTGGGCTAGGAAATAGACTAGTGATTCTTTTCACAAGAAAATTTTCTTGGAAACTAATATTGTGAATAAATATTAATTTGATGTGTTGGATATCTCAATCAAAATAAAAAAGTTCCAAGAAGCCCACGGTTTAAACCGTGGGCTTTTGGTTCTTTTGTTTGGCTACGCCGAAACTTCGTTTTCAAGGAAAAAAACAAGATGTGTGTTATCATTTCAGATAAAACCTTATTTTATAGTCCAGTACATCAAAATAAAATTTGCCTCTGTAAATTGAACATAAATACGAATTGTAAAAATTCTTTATCTTTGGCAATTCATGCGTAATTCTTTTATCATAATTTCCAAAGCCATTCGTGGATTGTCTGTATCAAAATTGTTTCAGCTGTTACAATTGTTTTTTACTCATCCATTGTTCAGCTTTATGGGTTTTTGGGCAACTATGAAAGCATTTGCAATTGCACAAAAAAAATTCCCAACAACTGCTTCCAGTAATGGTATTGGCAATGCCTTTCGACATGCACTTTGGTCTTCTCTCATCTTATCTTATTGTGCAAAAATATCATCTGTGGAAAAAGCAAAAAAATATTCGTTGGATATGACCAATCTACACGAAGAATTGTTTCCCAATAGTGATTTAGAAAAAAAAATGGACTTGCATAATAACCAAATTGGCGTGAATTTATTTTTACAAATGCTTCCAGGAATCCATCGACAATTTTTTGAAACTAGTTTTTTGGTTGAAGAGATTTCTCAAAAATTAAATTCCGCAAAGATAGTCGAACATCTTTCCGATGATTTTGGTGTAGAATTGGTGTATTTGGAAGCATAAAAAAATTTTCTAAATCCTATATTCAAATAACAAAATGTACAATCGTATAAATTATTAGCCCAACCAAACCGCCAACCAAAGTACCATTAATTCGGATAAACTGCAAATCTTTTCCCACTTCTAATTCCAGTTTTTGGCTGAGGTCTTTTCCTTGCCAGTTTCCAACGGTATCTGAAATTAGTTTCCCAAATTTGTCTCTATTTCTCAAGAAATACAGATAGGCAGTTTTCTTTACAATATTATCTGTTTTCTCTTGAAAAGCTATATCATCTTTCAATTTTTTGGAAATAGACAACAGTTGATGGTCAATGGTTTTTATCAGAAATCCATTTTCATTTTGTATTTCGTTTGTAAAGTTTGTTTTCACAGAAATCCAAATTTCTTGACTAATCGTATTGATTTTGTTGGAAGACAATAAGGTATCTTTCATGCTGTCTATTTTATCAACCCAATATTTCTCTTTTTCTATTCGATTGGAAAAATCTACAATTTTTGAAGTGATTTCATTTCGTAGCTCATGTTGTTTGTCCATTGCTACTTCATTAAAAAAATCAATAAGTCCATCGGTAATTTTATCTGCTATTTTATCATCAATAAATTTTGGAATAAACGAATAACTATTGTTTTGGACTTTTTCTCGGATTATGTTTTTATGATTGCTAATGTATTTTGTTATTTCTTCGGAAAGTTGAGTGATAACAGGTTGATGCTCATTTTTGTCCACAAAGTATCTTATTCCTTTAGAAATATATTTATTAATATCCAACAAGTCAATTGTAGATTTTGCTTTTTCGGACAAATATTGTGTAATTTCATTATCATCTAATTGTGTGATAATATCTTGGGCAATTTTCAAACTTTCCGATATTATTATTTTCCTATTATTTTCTTTTGAAAGCCAGTTGGAAACCAATTCGGAAATTTTCAGTTTTTCTATATATGGTCTTATATTTTTTGGAGACAAAAAATTTTCTACCACAAATTGTCCCAGATTGTTACCAATTTTTTCTTTAGAATTTTCTATAAGGTTGGTATGAGGGATTTTCAATCCCAACGGATGATGAAACAATGCGGTTACCGCAAACCAGTCTGCCAAAGCACCTATCATTGCTGCTTCTGCAAATGCTTTTACAAAACCCAACCATTCGATATTTTGTTTTTTTAGAATGATGGTGCATGTTACAAATACTATTGCCATAAAAACAAATAGGGTAGTAGCTAGTAACTTGTGTTTTTGTAATTGTTTTATTTTTTCTTGTGTATTCATTGTATCAAATTTAGTAATTTTGGAAAATATATTACTATCAAAATAATTTTCAAAATGAATTTGTCATTTAATAGAAGGAGTTTTCTATACATTTTATTATTAATGATAATTTTTTCATGTTCCAAATTTTCTAATCTATCCAATATTAATACCATGCCTAATACAGAAAACAAAAATCCTTTTTTCTCTACAACCGACACAACACAAATTGATATATCCAACACCGAATGGAAAAAAATACTATCTCCTGAACTTTATGCTATTGCAAGAGAAGCGTCAACAGAAAGGCCAATGTCTGGAAAATACAATGATTTTGATGAAATAGGCGAATATTATTGTGCGGTTTGCGGTAATCATTTGTTTCGTAGTACTGCAAAATTTTCTTCAAGTTGTGGGTGGCCTAGTTTTTTTGAGGCTGACAAAAATGGTGTGAAATACAGAAAAGATATTTCCCACGGAATGGATAGGATAGAAGTCTTGTGCAAAAGATGCAACTCGCATTTGGGTCATGTTTTCAATGATGGTCCAAAACCTACTGGCGTAAGATTTTGTATGAACTCTATAAGTCTGCATTTCGAACCGAAAAATTAATCTTACGAAATAATTTATTTTCAATGATAATAATGTTGTTTCTTTTGTAGATTAAAATCTACATACATTGCGATTTCTATCTACAACATTTATTTGTTGTGAGTAGGCTAACTGCTATATCTTTGTCATAACAAAACTAGAGATAAATAAAGTAGATTCCAAAACACAAAAAAGACACAAATCACGACAAAATACAATCACATAGTGATGCAAAAAAATGGTTTTTAGTTTAGTTGAGTGCGTATATTAGGTTTTCTAATTGCGCACTTTTTATTTGGAGAATATTCTAATTTTTAGTTTCAAGAAATAAACCGTGAAGATCGACTTTTAGTTATTTACAATCGTTCCAAATGGACTTATTGGGCACCTAATTAATTTGGATAGAAAAGCAAAAAAGCCTCATGTTTAGAGGCTTTTTTTAGATAATGTTTCAAACAATCATTATATTTTCGAAAGTAAAGTACGGAAGTTTACTTTGTCATCAATTATTTTTCTAAGGTCTGCAATAGGTACTCTTACTTGTGTCATGCCATCTCTTTCTCGGAGGGTTACGGTTTGGTCTTGCAAAGAATCGTGATCTACCGTTATGCAGAAAGGTGTACCAATCGCATCTTGTCTTCGGTATCTTTTTCCGATTGCATCTTTTTCTTCATAATATACATTGAAATCAAATTTTAGTTCATCGTATATTTTTGTAGCCAATTCCGGCAATCCATCTTTTTTTACCAAAGGCAAAATGGCTGCTTTCACAGGAGCTAAAGCAGGAGGGAGGTTAAGCACAGTTCTTTCCGAGCCGTCTTCTAAAGTTTCGTTTTTCAAACAATTGGAAAGTAATGCCAAAAACATTCTATCCAATCCGATAGATGTTTCTACCACGAAAGGTGTATAGGTCTCGTTTCTTTCCGGATCAAAATATTGTAATTTTCTACCCGAATGCTTTTCATGTGCAGAAAGATCAAAATCCGTTCTGGAGTGTATTCCTTCCAACTCTTTGAAGCCAAAAGGGAATTTGAATTCTATATCAGCTGCTGCATTAGCATAATGAGCGAGTTTTTCGTGGTCGTGAAATTTGTAATTCTCTTTGCCAAGTCCCAATGCCAAATGCCAGTTAAGTCTTTTTTGTTTCCAAGCTTCATAAAATTCTAACTCGGTTCCTGGAGGTACAAAAAATTGCATTTCCATTTGTTCAAACTCTCTCATCCTAAATATAAATTGTCGGGCAACAATTTCATTTCTGAATGCTTTTCCAATTTGTGCTATACCAAAAGGTAATTTGTGTCTTGATGTTTTTTGTACATTTAGGAAATTTACAAATATCCCTTGCGCGGTTTCTGGTCTTAAGTAAATATCCGAAGCATTATCAGCGGAAGCACCCAATTTTGTTCCAAACATTAGGTTAAATTGTCTAACTTCTGTCCAGTTTTTGGAGCCTGTATCGGGATCGGCGATTTCCAATTCTTCTATCAACGCTTTTACATCTGCCAAATCTTCGTTTTCCAAAGATTTTGCCATTCGGGATAGGATTGTTTTTTGTTTTTCACGATATTCCAATACTTTTGGATTGGTAGTTTCAAACTGGTTTTTATCGAAACTATCGCCAAATCGTTTAGCAGCTTTTTCTATTTCTTTTTGGGCTTTGTCTTCTAATTTGGCACAATAATCTTCGATTAATACATCGGCTCTAAATCTTTTTTTGGAATCTTTATTATCAATCAATGGGTCGTTGAAAGCATCAACATGTCCAGAGGCTTTCCATGTTGTTGGGTGCATCAAAATTGCGGAATCTATCCCCACGATATTTTCGTTGAGTTGTACCATTGCTTTCCACCAATATTGCTTGATGTTGTTTTTTAGTTCGGCTCCATTTTGTCCGTAATCATACACGGCAGAAAGTCCATCATATATCTCGGAACTTGGGAAAATAAAACCATATTCTTTTGCGTGGGAAACCACATTTTTAAAAACATCTTCCTGTTTTGCCATAGTATTTATCTTGTTTGATTGCAAAAATAGGGAAAATTATATTTTTTTCTTTGTTTTCGCTCAAATAGTTTTCAGTAGATTAGTCCATCAGTAATTCTTCAAACTTGTAACCAGCTCTTATCAAGGCTCTTTTTGCGGCTTCTAGTGCAATAGGTGCATCGTTGTGGGTGTGTACAGGTACAAGTGTTACCGATTGTAATTGTGCCAAGATTTCATTGGTTTCTTTTTGGGTTAATGACTCACTTGCTTCGTACATACCGTCTGTTCTCTCTTCTTTTTCGTCGTGAATTTCCAAAAGTTCCTTCAAGACTATTGCAATTTCTTTTGTTGGAGATGGAACTAATAAAGCTGTAATTGCACCATGTTCTAATCGTAATTGCGAAGCTAACGGAAGAGGAGTGTTTTGGTTAGATTTTTGTGCGGCAAGGAAAAATATTTTTTCCTCCATTTTTATATGGGTTAATATACCAACTCGGAATTCGGCATACAATTTCATGTCGATATTAGACAAATCTTGGGTAGATTTTTCAAAAATTCTTTCTAATCTTCTGTGGTCTTCGGTAAAAAACTCTCGTATAGGTTGGTTGGTCATCTTATTTTATTTTTACAAAGTTAAATCTTAAAGTTGAATTTGTTTGAGGTATTTTAATTTATAACATTTTTTTCATTTGGAATATCCCAGTATTTTTAAGTATTTTTGTAAAACTTTTTTCTCTATGTACAAATCCATCATTCGACCGTTGCTTTTTAAATTAGATCCAGAAAAAGCTCATTATTTTACTTTTTCTTTGTTAAAGAATTTTAATTTTTTATCCCGAATATTTTTACCAAAACCATTAGAAAATAAAAAATTAGAAAGAGAAGTTTTTGGCTTAAAATTTAAAAATCCTGTTGGTTTAGCCGCTGGGTTCGATAAAAATGCAGTTTTGTACAATGAGTTGGCAGATTTAGGTTTCGGATTTGTAGAAATAGGTACTGTAACTCCCAAAGCACAAGCAGGAAACCCGAAAAAAAGATTATTCCGTTTGGTTGAAGATGGTGGAATTATCAACAGAATGGGTTTTAATAATGATGGTTTAGAAGCTGCCATTCATCAATTAAAAAAAAATAAAGGAAAAATAATAATCGGTGGAAATATTGGTAAAAATACCACAACTACACCTGAAAATTATACCCAAGATTTCATACAATGTTTTGAAGGGTTGCACCCATTTGTAGATTATTTTGTACTAAATGTTAGCTGTCCCAATGTTAGTAGCCACGCCAAATTGGAAGATGCGGATTACCTAAAGGAACTAATTGTAACGGTGCAAAACATTAATAATACCAAAGAAAAACCAAAACCAATTTTGTTGAAAATTGCTCCAGACCTGAATGATGGTCAGTTAGATGAAATAATAGCCTTGGTGCACGATACGAAAATTGACGGAATTGTTGCTACCAATACCTCGGTGAATAGAGATGGACTGAAAACTTCCGCAGATGAGTTGAAAGAAATTGGCAATGGAGGATTGAGTGGACAACCTATAAAGGATAGAAGTACTAGGGTAATAAAATATCTACATGATAATAGTGGTGGTTCCTTTCCTATTATCGGAGTTGGAGGCATACATTCTGCAAAAGATGCTATGGAAAAACTAAACGCTGGAGCTACACTTTTGCAACTTTATACCGGTTTTATATACGAAGGAGTGGGATTGATTAACGAAATCAATCAAACTATCTTGGATGCTGCAAAATAAAATTTTCTAACTTTTTAGTTGTTTTTTTAAGGAGAAATAGTTAGTTTCCAAACATTTTAGTAGTTTCATTAACCAAAAATTCTACTTGTTGAGGTCTGCCTTTTTTGTCTTTGGGTTGATTTTCGTAACTTCCTGTTCTCACGATGACCATATTTTTTTCTGGAACAATAATAATATATTGTCCGAGTAATCCCCAGAAATAATAATGTTTTATTGCTGTGTCATTATTTATCCACAAACCCAAACCGTAAGTATTTTGAGATGCTTGTGATGGTGTTCTCATGCTTTGGATAAAATTTTCACTCAACAATTGTTGGTCTTTCCATTTTCCATTATTCAATACAAGTTGTCCAATTTTTCCGAAATCTCTAGCTTCGGCATTTATACAACAAAAAGTTTTTTCCATACCATTGTCATCGGTGTTCCAAAAAGCATTTTGCTCCATTCCGAGTGGTTGCCAAAATTTTTGTGAAAGATATTCGGACAAAGGAATATCAACAGCTTTCCTTAATGCAAATCCCAACAGTTGAGTTGCACCACTTTGGTACTCGAATTTTTTTCCGGGTTCTTCTAGGAAACCTCTTAATAGGGTAGCTTTGGCTAGACTTTTTCCATAGTAAGCTTCGGCATTTGGCGAAAAAGGATTTTCATAATCTTCATTCCAATCCAAACCAGCTTCCATACTTGCTAAATCCTTCATAGTTAAATCTTTTCCGAAAGGTACATTGCCATAATTTTGATAAAAATCGGACATTTTTTGATCCAAATTTTTCACTTTTCCTTCTTCCAAAGCCTTTCCTAATAGCATTACTGTTATCCCTT
>JAFDZJ010000341.1 GCA_018266965.1 Bacteroidota bacterium | reverse complement strand
TTTAGGTTTCAAAATAATTCTTCCTTTTTCCAATATAAGTTCCAATACATCGCTTATGTTGTATTGTTCCAAGATTGATTTTGGTAATCTAATTCCTTTTGAATTTCCGATGTTAATAACTTGAACTTCCATAGTTGTAAATTTATAGCTACAAAGTAATTACTTTTTTCTTGAATTACTCTTGTTTCTGCATTAATTTTCAATGTATTATTAAGAATTAAGTAAAAGTCGATATTTTGTTTTTTTTCTAAAAATTATTTTTCTCCAACCGTTCCCTTGCTGGTGCGAGCATCTTGCTCGTACCCAGCAATATATTGTAGCAAAACTAATAAAATAAGCTCCATCTTTTTCTTTGAATTTATACTTTTTACTCATTTCTTATTGTTTATGGGTACGAGCGGGACGCTCGCACCAGCGTGGGGTGGATTTAGGTTTCAAAATAATTCTTCCTTTTTCCAATATAAGTTCCAATACATCGCTTATGTTGTATTGTTCCAAGATTGATTTTGGTAATCTAATTCCTTTTGAATTTCCGTTGTTAATAACTTGAACTTCCATAGTTGTAAATTTATAACTACAAAGTAATTACTTTTTCCTTAAATTACTCTTGTTTTTGCATTAATTTTCAATGTATTATTAAGAATTAAGTCAAAAGTCGATATTTTGTTTTTTTTAAAAAATTATTTTTTTCCAACCGTTCTCCTCCCAATACTCTTATAATAAAATCCGTTTTGTTCCGGCAATTCCAATGGAAACATATTTCTACCATCAAAAATCACTTTGTTCTTCATTTTTTCAGCCATCAATCCAAAATTAGGATTTTTGAATTCCGGCCATTCTGTAGCGATTAACAAACAATCTGCATCTTCCAAAGCGGTGTACGGATCTTTGGCATAGTCTATTGTGTCGCCTAAAATTCTTCTTACATTTTCTTCGGCAATCAAATCATAAGCGGTAACTTTTGCACCTTTCTCTAAAAGAATTTTAATATTGTCCAAGGAAGACGCTTCTCTTATGTCATCAGTATTTGCCTTGAAAGCCAATCCCCAAAGTGCAATTTTTTTGCCGTTAAGATTTCCTTTAAAATATTTTTCAATCTCGTGGGTGAGGATTACTTTTTGTGCCGTATTTACTTTTTCTGTAGCCTCTAAAATTTCAAAATTAAAATTTTCATCTTTCCCGGATTTAACCAATGCTTTCACATCTTTCGGGAAACAACTTCCACCGTATCCAATTCCCGGGAATAGAAATCTGTTGCCAATTCTGTCATCGCTTCCCATTCCGAGCCTTACCTTGTCCACATCTGCACCCACCATTTCGCAATAGTTGGCAATTTCATTCATAAAGGTAATTTTCACAGCCAAGAAAGAGTTGGAAGCGTATTTGGTAAGTTCAGAAGATTTTTCGTCCATGAAAATTAACGGAACTCCTGTATTGGTAAAGGGTTGGTAAATCTTTGCCATAATACTTTTCGCCTTTTCCGAAGAAGAACCTACTATCACTCTGGCAGGGTTCATAGAATCGTCCACAGCGAAACCTTCTCTTAGAAATTCGGGGTTGGAAACCACATCAAAAGGGATTGTCGTTTTTGCAGAAATAGTTTCTCTCACTTTGTCGGCAGTACCCACCGGAACGGTAGATTTATTCACGATAACTTTGTATTCCGTCATCATTTCGCCAATATCGTTGGCTACTTTTAGCACATAGGACAAATCTGCACTTCCATCTTCTCCCGGAGGAGTAGGTAGGGCGAGATAGATTACTTCACTTTTGTCCAAGGCTTCTTTCAGATTGGTGGTAAAATGTAATCTTTGGGATTGTATATTTCTAAGGAACATTTCCTCCAAGTTGGGTTCATAAATCGGGACAATTCCCTTTTTCATGTTTTCCACTTTCTTCTCGTCTATATCCACACAGAAAACAGAGTTTCCAAGCTCTGCCAAAGTTGTACCTGTTACCAAGCCTACATAGCCTGTTCCTACGATTGTTATGTTCAAAATTTATATTTTTTACAAAAATACTAAATATTTTATCTCTGAACTAATTGAGTGTTTTTTTAGTTGAAAAAAATCATTAAAAAATACATTCTAAATGGTTAAGTATTTGTTCTAAATTATTGTTTTTCAATTTTTTAACAATTAATTTTAAACTTTTTTATATATATGTTGTTTTTTTTTCATATCTTTGCAAAAGATTTACAGATAATAATGAAAAGGCCTTCGAGAGAAAGCCTTTTTTCGTGGGACAAGCAATTGAAACACTGTAATAGCAATAATTAAATTATATGGAATTTAAAAATAAAATAGAATCTTTGTTGAATGATTTTCTTGCTGAAAGACAGGATTTGTTTTTGTTGGAATTAAAAATTTCTTCTGGAGATGATATTACTGTTGTTTTAGATGGTGATAGTGGAGTTACCTTGCAAGATTGTTTGGATGCAAGTCGAGCAATAGAATTCAATATGGACAGAGAAGCACACGATTTTTCTCTTCAAGTGATGAGTGCTGGTATTAGCGAACCACTTACGATGCCAAGGCAATACAAAAAAAATTTGGGAAGAGAGCTTGTCGTAGTTTTAATTGATGACTCCAGCGTATCTGGTGAATTGGTACAAGTGCACGAAGATGGTTTTTCTTTGTTGATGAGATACAGAAAACCAAAGGAAATTGGAAAAGGAAAAGTAGATGTCGAAGAAGAAAAAGTAATTCCTTTTACAGAAGTGAAAAAAGCATTGGTAACAATTAAATTTTAAATAAAACCTTAACATTAATATATAAAAGGATGAATAGTTTAGCGTTGATAGAAGCCTTTGGCGATTTTAAAGACGAAAAAAGCATTAATAAACACGAATTAATGGCAATTATCGAGGACTCTCTTAAAACTTTATTAAGAAAAAGATTCGATTCCGATGACCATTTCGATGTAATTGTAAATCCAGATAAAGGCGATTTTCAAATCTTCTTGAATAAAACTATTGTAGAAGACGAAATGTCCGAAGACGATGATTTGGAAATAGAAATT
>JAFDZJ010000340.1 GCA_018266965.1 Bacteroidota bacterium | reverse complement strand
TATTTAGAAAATTCCGAAGAATATTTTGATTTGATTTTTGTAGATGCCGACAAGGAAAATTATATTAATTATTTCGAAAAACTAAAACCTAGGTTGTCTCCCGGAGCAATTGTAATGTTCGATAATGTGCTTTGGTATGGAAAAGTTTTACAAGATAACCCCAAACAAAAATCTACCCAAGTAATAAAAGAGCTTAATGAAAAGATTGCACAAGATACGGATTTCGAAAGTCTAATATTGCCATTGAGAGATGGTGTACATCTTTTATTAAAAAAATAATATTTTTATGGAACAGTTTGCCCAATGTGTGGTTTCCGTATCACCAATCAGGAGATTTCCTAATCATCAATCCGAGATGGTTTCTCAAATTCTTTTTGGTGAATCATGTATTGTTTTAAACAAAGAAAATGATTTTTGTAAAATAAAAATGCAATCCGACAATACCGAAGGTTGGGTTTTTGGGCCACATTTGGATTGTACCAATGTTCAGAAAACTAAAAGTTTAGTTGAAGATAAATTTTTTCTATTAAACACTGATGGTTGTAGTACGATATTATCGATGGGTTCGGAGATTAGCGAGGAAAAGCTATGTCATCAACAAGAAAATGAAAAGTCGTTGTTGGAAATCGCACAATCATTTTTAGGCGTTCCTTTTCTACAAGGAGGCAGGACTTTTATGGGTTGTGATGCAGATGGTTTTGTACAACTAGTTTTTAAGTTGAAGGAAATGAAGTTACCAAGATGGGCAAAAGAACAATCCGAATTAGGGAATGTTTTGGATTTTCTAGGCGAAAGTGAATCTGGTGATTTAGCTTTTTTCGAAGACAATAATGGCGATATTATTCATGTTGGGATAATGCTCAATAACCATCAAATTATTCATAGTTATGACACTGTAAGGATAGATGGTATTGACAATAGTGGTATCTATAATGCTCAATTAAAAAAACACACCCATCAATTGAGGTTTGTAAAACGAATAAAATAATTCCGAATTTGCTTTAATTTTTTTTGCTAAAATTTAGTTAAAATTAAAAAAATGTTTAATTTTTTTTTAATCGCTTTTTAATGCCTATTTAATAAAGTCTTCATTACTTTGTAGTATAATTTTATACCCAAGATATGTACAAAGTAACAGGTCTGTTGGTTTTGTTTTCATCATTTGTGTTTTCTCAACAACATCGCAGTCTTCAGGATTGCGAAGATGCTTTTCGCAACAACAATTTGCAGTTGTTGGCACAGGAATTTAACATTAGCCAAACCGATGCAGAAATTATCCAAGCCAAGATTTGGGATCTCCCACAATTTGGCTTTTCAGCAAATCTCTATAATCCTCAAGACTCCAAATTGTTGGAAGTAGGTCCAACAAAAAGTGCACAGATTAGTCAGCTTTTTTTGTTGGGAGGCAAAAGACAAAAACAAATTGACTACATCAAGACCAATAAGGAATTGGCTCAATTACAATACAAACAAATGTCCATTGATTTGAAATCTCAACTCCGTGAAACTTTTTATTCACTGTATTTTGACCAAAAAAAGTTGAAGAGTCTGAATAATCAATTGGTTTATCTTAATGATTTATTGAAAGCCTACAAAGTCCAAGTAGCCAAAGGAAATATTTCTTTGAAAGACGAGGTAAGGCTAAATTCTATGATCATAGGATTGAATAATGATGTTATACAACTCAACAATAGTATCATTGCAGAACAAAATGCTTTGGAATTATTAACCGGTATTACAGAACCTATTATTCCTGAAATTGGTAATGATACGGTAGAAAATTCATTAAGTTTTGCTCCATTATTTTCTTTGGAAGATTTGAAAAAGAAAGCCTTTGAAAACAATGCGAATTATATTACTAGCTTGAAAACTATTGTGGGAAGCAAACAATATGAAGTTTGGCAGAAATCGCTTAATACACCGGATATTACAGGTGGTTTGCAATGGAATCAAAATTCCGGCTACTACGAAAACGAAATCAATTTTACCATCGGTATTCCTATCCCACTTTGGCGACAAAATGAAGGGAATATAAAAAAGGCAAAACTACAAACCCAACAGAATGAAAAGTTAGCCGATTTGCAAAAGCTAACGCTATCAACACAGCTTAGTGCAGCGTATCAAACTTGGAAAAATCAATATGACCAATTACAAGGCATTCCGCAGAAAGATATGGACAACATGGACTTGGTGTATAAAAGTATGACAGAAAATTTTCGAAAAGGAAATGTAACCCTTATAGATTTTACCGACTTTACCGATAGTTACAAACAAGCTGTTCTACAAGTAAATGAAATAAAAAAACAAGTCATGATTTCTGCAGAAGAAATTAATAGGCTGGTACAAATCCCAATTTTTTAAATATCCTATCTCATGAAGAAACTATCAATATTAGTAATAAGTATATTTTTGTTCCACTCTTGTAGCAAAGAAGAGAAAAAAGAAGAAGTAAAAGCCGATAAAGGTTTTGTGATTTCCAATACCATGATGAAAACTACCACTGTGGTAGATGCAAAAAAAGAATTTATAAAAGATGAATTGCAGTTTTTTGGTAAAATTTCAGCCGATAAAAACCAATATATAGACATCTATCCTTTGGTAGGAGGGAATGTAACCAATGTATTTGTTGGGCTGGGAGATTTTGTGAAAAAAGGTCAGGCGTTGGCTACTATTCGTTCTACAGAAGTAGCAGGTTTCCAAAGAGATTTGAGCGATGCCAAAACCAATGTTGTGGTGGCTCAAAATGGATTGCGAGTTGCACAAGAAATGTATGCTGGAAAATTAAGTACAGAAAAAGAAGTGCTAGAAGCAAAAAGCCAATTGCAAAGAGCTACCGACGAACTAAGAAGAGCCCAACAGGTTAGTCAAATTTATAATGTTAAAAATGGGAATATATATACCATTACTTCCCCAATATCAGGATATATTGTCCAAAAAAGCATTAACAAAGGAATGGAGTTGAGAAGCGATAGGTCGGATAATGTATTCGATGTTGCTAATACTACCAATGTTTGGGCAATGGTAAATGTGAATGAGGGAGATATTTCCAAAATATCCGTTGGTATGAAAGCACAGGTTTCGACAATTGTTAATCCCGGAGAAAAATTTTCAGGAACTATTGACAAAATAGTAAAAGTTATTGATCCTGCTACCAATTCTATGCAGGCAAGAGTAGTCTTGGACAACGCAAACGGACAACTAATACCGGAAAGTAAAGCGACAATAAAAGTTTTTAATACAGATGACAAAACTGCATTAGCAATAACTAAAAAAGCATTAATTTTTGATAACAATAGATATTTTGTGGTTGTTTTTAAATCCCAAAATAATG
>JAFDZJ010000033.1 GCA_018266965.1 Bacteroidota bacterium | reverse complement strand
TCTTCGAAAGAAATATTTTTTTCGGATTTCATATTTTCCAATTGGAAAGCCATCCTAGTAAGCGGAGTTTTTATTTCGTGAGAAGCACTGGAAGTAAAACTTTTCTGTGCCTCGAACACCTTATTCAACCTCTCCAACATCGTATTGAAAGACTTGGTGAGCATTGCAATTTCATCGTGTGTATTGGCAACTTCTATCGGTTGCATAAGGCTATTGGTAGAAATGTTGGATATTTTTTGGTTGAGTTTCTCCAATGGAGTAAGAAATTTTCTCATGAAATAATAACTCAAAAAACCAATCAATAGAACCGAAAACACAAAAGCAAAAATCAAAAGATATTTCAAATAATTGAGCTTGATAATCCCATTGACATCTTTTGCACTAGTAAGTATATAATAATTTTTATTTTTTATTTTCCTGAGTACCGCATACACTTCCGGTACTGATTTTTCTTTGTAAATAGTGTTAGTTTTATCCAACTCTTCCAGCAGATAGTCGTCCCATTTTATGGTTTCATCTTTTACTGTACTATATATAAGTTTTTTATGCTCGTTGAAGATGAGGATTTGCTCATTTAGCAACACATTATCGGAATTTTCGTTAAAAAAAACTGGAGCTTCCTCATCAAAATCTTTGGATTGCTCTATAAAATTTATGGTAAATACTAGCCGCTGTCGAAATCTATTCTCAAATTCTTCTCGTCTGAAATCGCTAAAAGATATATATATCATTGCCATCACCATTGCAAATAGCAATGAAAATGCAACACTAATCCTAATGGCAATTTTCCTTTTTAACGACATTTGAGCGGTTCGGAAAAAAAATTAAATAGTACTCACATAATAGCCAAATCCAGAACGGGTATGGATAAGTTTCACATCAAAATCTTTGTCTATTTTTTTGCGTAAAAAGTTGATATACACTTCCACAGTATTGGTATTGGTATTGAAATTATGCTCCCATACTTGTTCGGAAATTTGTTGTTTGGAAAGGATTCGTCCTTGTGCTTCCACCAAAAATACCAACAATTGAAACTCTTTCAGTGTAAGGGTAATTTCTTGTCCACCACGGGTAACTTTCCTTTGCGATTTGTTGATGATTAAATTGTCTATACTAATCACATCGTCCAAACCTTCATCTTTGAAAGACCTCCTAAGCAACGAGTTTATTTTGAGCCACAATTCGTCGAAATGAAAGGGTTTTACCAAATAATCATCGGCAAATCTTTTGTAAGCCATTTTTTTGTCGGAAAATTCGCCATAAGCGGAAATCATGATGATTGGCACCAATGATTCTTTTTTTCTTATCATGCTACATATTTCCAACCCCGTGATTTTTGGAACATTGATATCCAACAAATACACATCGAATTTGTTTTGTTCGTACACCTCCTGGAACTTGTCTCCGGAATAGACTTTGGTACATGTAGCACCTTTGTTTTCTAAAAATTTACTTACCTCTGCGGAAAGTATCAAATCGTCTTCTAACAATAATATTTTCATATCTATCATTTTACTTTTAACAAATATAAGGAATTTGTAGAGAAAAATACTTTGAAATCATTTATTTTAAAAGATATTCCAAAAAAAATAAAACAGGTTTCCATTTTTTATAAATTTGTAAAAAAGGACCAACAATGTTACACTACGAAATATCAGGAAATGGAAATGAAAATCTAGTATTACTGCATGGATTTTTGGAAAATTCTAAAATTTGGGTTGAAATGGAAAAAACACTTTCTCCAAAATTCAAACTTATAAAAATAGATCTCCCCGGACATGGAAAAAGTCCGAAAATAGCAACTGTACAATCTATGGAACTCATGGCAGAGGAAGTACTAAACACTTTGGAACATTTAGAAATAACCAAGTTTCATCTATTAGGACACTCCATGGGAGGATATATTTCTTTGGCGTTTGCAGAGTTGTTTCCACAATATTTGAAAAGCATGACCTTGTTTTTCTCGACATATTTTGCAGACAGCCAAGAGAAAAAAGAGCAACGAAAAAAGAGTTATCGGATTATTGAAGATGCTTTCGGACACTATGTGAATGCAGGTATCCCCAACTATTTCAATAGTTACGAGATTGGAGAAATGGAAACCACAATCCATTTAGCAAAATCCATCGGATTGGAAACCGACAATCTAGGTGCTTTAGCTTGTGCCAAAGGTATGGTAGAGAGAAAAGACAGAACCCATGTGTTGGAACAATTTGAAGAAAAAATACTAATAATCGCAGGAAAACATGACAACGCAGTAGATACAGTTGCCATGATAAAAAATCTACCAGAGAGAAGCAATATCAAATCTTATATCTTGGATTGTGGACACAGTGGACACTGGGAAAGACCTACTATCTGTGCGGAAATCATCAATATAGAACTACTAAAACACTTACCGAAAAAATTAGTTTTGTAAGGTTGTGCCACGGCGTTCGCATTTAAAACTTTACAAATTATTGATTTAAAATTTCTTGTTCTTTTGCCTTGAAGCAAAAGAACCAAAAGTTCAAAACTTGGAATCAGAAGCTAAAAAATTAAATAAAAATCTAAAATTTCCAAACTCGCTCTATCGCTTTTTCCATCGCTTGCTCAAACACTGGAAATTTTTTAACGATTTTTATTTAATTTTTCTTAACGCTTCTGCTTCCGAAGTCCTTTAAAAACGAAAAAACAACATTATATCATTAAATTTTTTA